>JAZSMM010000219.1:0-3343 GCA_045535895.1 Treponema sp. | reverse complement strand
CTGTTGTCAAAACACAATTCCTCTATATTAAAATTGTATACGCGTTTAGTGTACAAATACAAGGGTATTTTCTATAAATTATATAAAATTAATAAAAAAATTTTAACTATATTGATGCTGAAAACTTTGTTTTATAGATTGCAAGAGCAACAACAATCACCGCAGTTTCTACAGAATATTGCAGCACACTGTGAGTTCTGGTTTTCTGCATCCTCCTCTCCTTTTTGGGAGCTTGGTAAAGTTTTTATCAAGCTCCCTTTTTTATTCTGTAAAGTTGTTTTTCTTCTTGTCCGATAAATAAATGAAAAGGAATATCATAGGATTCATGGAGGATTCCGTTTTATGGATATGAAGAAAACTGCCAAAGAGACATACGCCATTCTGTCTTCTCAGAATGAGTTGCTTGACTCTATGATTGACCAGCAGAAAAAAATCCGTGCAGCAGTCACCGCTAAGGATTGGAGCGATTTGGAGGAATTGCTGTACAAAGTCAACGAACTTACGGACAGTTTTTCCGAACTGGAGGTTTCCAGAGACAGCATCTGCAAGTCCGTTTGTGCCGCCTGCGTACCAGGTTCCGTCCCGGACATGTATAGAACCGCATGTTGTTTCCCTGCGGAATTTCGTACACCTGTCATGGAGATGTTTCATCAGGTCAGACGGAAATTAACTGTTTCCAAAATCGAAAACGACGCATTGAACGATTATATCCGCATCACAAAGAATTTCCTTCAGGGTGTGTTTGACTCGGTGATACCCAAACGACGCAACACGGTTTATTCCCGTTCAGGAAATGTCGTACGTCCCGTCCCGGAAAGCCTTGTGCTCAACACCGTTCTGTAATTTATAAGGAGAGTAGAAATGGCATCATCTTTTGCAGGAATTGAAATCGGAAAAAGAAGCCTGATGGCTCAGAGCCAGTCCATTAGTACTGCTGGCCACAATATATCAAATGCGGACACAGAAGGTTATTCTCGCCAGCGTGTCCAGTTGCGCCAGTTTGATCCAATCTATCGTCCGGATTTGACAAGGGCGGAAACCCCAGGCCAGATTGGACAGGGTGTAAGTATTGAAAGTATAACCCGTGTTCGTGACGAACTGCTTGATGCGCAAATCACAGCTCAAGCCAATCAAGAATCTTATTGGTCCACAAGGGAAAAATACTATGTTATGTTGGAACAAATTTACAATGAACCAGAAGATGTTTCGATTCGTTCCAACATGGACAAATTCTGGTCGTCTTGGCAAGAACTTTCACTTTATCCTGAATCCCAAGCTGCAAGGCAGTCCATTGTGACAAGAGGCGAGTCCTTGATAAATTCAATACGCCAACGGTTCAACAGTTTGGAGGGCATTGGAACTTTGCTTAACGGCGATATAGAAGCTACCGTGGAGCAGGTGAATACCTACGCTAAACAGATTGCGGAAATAAACAAGGAAATCGTGCGTTCAAAGGCAATGGGAGACAACCCAAACGATTTGCTTGACCGTCGAGACCTCATGGTTGAGAAACTTTCTTCTCTTGTCAATGTAACTACAGACCAGCGTGATAATGATGAATTCATGGTTCACATTGACGGACGTGTTTTGGTGCAGGGTGGTAGTGCACGTGCTTTGGACGTTGTGTCTCCTACAGACAATAATACATATAACAAGGTCGTCTGGGCGGACACTGGAAATGATGCACTCATAAAAGGCGGTTCGCTTGGTGCGTTGATAGAGTTGCGGGACGTTGACGTGCGCAATGAACTTCAGCAGTTGAACACGATGACCATGAATTTCGCTGATTTGGTCAACGATGTTCACCGCAACGCTGTGGGTGCAAACAATGTCACAGGTCTGGATTTTTTCACACAACAACCGTTCGTAACGAACGTTTCGGGGAACTATGATCGCAATGGTGACGGCGTGGCCGACACATCCTATGTGTTCAGGATGACGGGGACGAACACGTTGGATCCTCAACAACAGGTTGGTCTGCGGGGCGCGATAACTCTTTCAGGTGCAGACGGTAATGTGGTTGTTCAATATTATCCTACAGATACTGTAGAAGCTGTGATTGCAAGGATAAACGACTCCAATGGTGAAGTGAAGGCTTATCTTGATCGCAACAATCATCTTGTGTTGAAAGCCACCACCGCACAAGATCCTGAAAATCCAGATTTTGTTATACGCCATGTGGAAGACGACGGTCATTTCCTTGCCGGATACGCTGGAATCCTTTCTGGTTCAGGTCCAGATTTTGCATATGATTTTGCCCAGCCTGACGCAGTGGACATCCTTGTTGGTGCAGGTACAGAAGACGGCGCTCAATTTTCTGTCGCCCCGGTTACAAATCCGGCTGCATATATCGCTGTGAACCCGGCCATCATAAGCGATGTGTTGTCTGTCGCATCCTCATTCCCTGACGGGCGTGGTCAAGCCGAAAGCGGAGATGGCAGTGCGGCATTGGAAATTGCTTCCATTCGCAACTCCGAGGTTATGATAGGAAGATATAGAACTTTGGATGATTATTTTGCTGAGTCCGTGACAAATGTAGCTTTAAAAGGCGAGCAGGCGGAAATCAACATGATGAGCCAGAATGCAATCATGGCGGACTTGCGGACAATGCGGGATTCAATCTCCGGGGTGAACATTGATGAGGAGTTGGCAGACATCCTTAAATTCCAACATGGATATAACGCCGCTGCAAAATTCATAACGGTGATTGATGAGCTTTTGGACACAGTGATCAACAGACTTGGAGTATAAAGGGAATAAAATATGAGAAGAGTTAGTTCTGCAATGACAAACAATGACATACAAGGCAATCTGCGTCTGCAAGAGGCAAGGTTGAATCGAGTCAGCAATCAATTGAGCAGCCAGAACAGGCTTCAGTCGTTGAGGGAAGATCCCCTCGCAGCAGGGCATCTTGTCCGCTACCAGTCTTATCTTGGCCGTGTTCAAAATTTTGAAAAAAATGCCAAGGTCTTGACCGACAGGTTCGCATTAACGGAGGGTTACATGGACCAGTCCCTTGAGATTATGCATAGAATAAGGGAACTTGCTGTGAACGGTGCGACTGGAACCAACACTCCGGACGACCTCAAAAACATGGCGCAGGAAGTGGACGAACTGCTAAAGGAACTTGTGCAGAATGCTAACGCCACAGGACCAGACGGAAATTCATTGTTTGCAGGGACAAAAACAAACCGCACGGCTTTTGACGTGGAGATGGGGGCTGTTCCTGGTTCTTCTGAACCGCGTATTTCCACTGTGCGTTACAATGGAAATGTGGAAGGAAACAAGATAGAAGTGGACGAAGGTGCCTACTTGGAAACTTCTTCCGCTGGAAACAGGATAT
>JAZSMM010000021.1:0-8294 GCA_045535895.1 Treponema sp. | reverse complement strand
CCCCAGCGCAAATACAAAAACAGTGCACTCCCCACAGGGGTCCCCGCCATTTTTGCGTATAACGTCCCTCTTGCCTTCCCCATATTTCCCGCCGCCGACACGAAAGTCGGCCACTTTTATGTGAGCGATGTTTTTGCAAGGCAAAAACTCGCCGTCAGTAATTGCTTTACAGGGCTTTAAATCACAAACTTTTTTTATCGCTT
This sequence comes from Treponema sp., assembly GCA_045535895.1. Taxonomy (GTDB): domain Bacteria; phylum Spirochaetota; class Spirochaetia; order Treponematales; family Treponemataceae; genus Treponema_F. The sequence goes on along the minus strand of JAZSMM010000021.1, from coordinate 8,091 downwards.
TACAAAAATAGCTGTTGTTATTATTCCTCCTTCGTTAAGAAATAATTTTATAGCTGTCTTTGAATTATTTGTAGTTACCGTTGTACCGTCATTTATGTCCATTTTCAAACCTTTCAAAAAATCTTCATATGGTGTTGTTTCTGGTGGTACATCATTGTCATCAACCGATATGCTATAAAAATCACAATACCCAAACGGGTCATCTTCTTTTGCAACCTCGGCAATATATTCATCTGTAGCAGTTAATGTAATTGTTAAATTTTCTTCATCATAATCGAATGTGTAATAACTACTAGGATCCTGTCCATAAATTTCAGAAATTCCTCCATTCTTAAGATATGTAAAGATTTGTTGTGTCGCACAAAGATGTTCATCAACAGCTTTAAGAACAGTCCATTCTACATTTGAATCTTTAACCTCAAAAATTGCTTCTGCTGTATAAACATAAGTTCTATAATTTTCCTCATATCCAGTAGTCTTGATTTTATAATCCCAAATCCCTGTAAAATCAAAATCTGTTATATCTGAAACAGATTCCTTTAAAGTTGCTTCAATAGCGTCAAAATCAATTTCTGAAGTATCCTCTGGGTCAACGATTGGTTCATCCGGAGTATCCGATGGATTATATTCCCCGTATGGCGTAATCGTTATGTCACTGATTGTATATGTTCCCGGCACTTCCGGACGGAAACTTAAAACACACTCTCCTGTGTAACCCCATTCAGTATTAGGAAGACTAAGATAGTTGTGAGAAGTATTTGGAATATATACATAAGTAGTATTCATATCATAGCCACCACTAAAAAAACATTTTCCGCCGACCTTCATTTCGGATTCAGGTCCTGTTATGTTGCATTCGACTGTATAATCTTTTCCAACTTCCAAATCCAGAGCAAATTCTATCTCGCATGCGTCAAAATCTCCGTCAATAGTGAACGTAATGCTGTCTTTCGACGATTCTGATACAACTAAAGAAGAACTGCCTTTCCCTACAAATTTAGGAGTCCATACATCCGCATACTGAGGAATTTGTATAATAGCTTCTTTGAGATTGGTTATAGTATGGGTACAACCAGGATCAAGGAAAAAGTAAACATGACATTCTTGAGGACTGTTGGTGGTGTTCGTATAGAATATTTCTGTGAAACCATATCCACCGCCAACATAAGAATTGTCTGCCTCTAATCCAAAAAAAGGAGGGGTTCTCATTTCGCCATCTATTTGGTGATTGACTGCTCCATAGTACGTTTCTCCAGGATTAAGGATTACAGGTTTTTTGGCTATATTAGTCCAACCATTATAAATGGTATCTTCTGCATTGCCTGGAACTGAAATGGTGATACTTGTGTCCGTTACGTTTGAGCAAGTCACATCATCGTAAGGCCAATTATCATAGCGAATTGTCCAATTATCATCAATTTCTACAGTCTTTGAGAAAACCGATACAAGCCTTGTGGCATCAGGGATTTCTGCTTCTTGTGTCACTTTTTCTACTTTTACATCTTCCAGAATAAAATGTTCATCCCATGAACCATACGTGTTGGCAATGAAAAATAAGTCAAAAGGCTTACCTTCTTCTTCCTTGGGAATGTCAAAGTAAAAATAGTATTTTCCGTGACCGTCTACACCCTTTACATTAGAAATAATTACATTCTCTTGTGCCACATCGTCCCAATATTGTACAATTATGTTGCCTACGATATTTTCTGTGTTATCTCCTCTGTAGCTTTTGTTCGTGAATGACGCCCGATATTTTCCTTCGCTCCTGTCGTCCCATCCAAAAAAAATAAGTTGGTGCTTCCATCCGTCAGGGGCTTTCATATCCATCGTGTTTCTTATAGCTTTAACGGAATCCTCCGTCATCTCGTATATAGCGATGTAGCCTGCATTCATTTTTCCTGAAGACAAATCATTGCAAGAAGGGTCTTGCCAGATTTTCCACGAGGTTTCCGTTTCAACAGCCCACATATTTTCAATAGTCAAATTCTTAACATAAAGGTTACCTTGAAGAACATTAAATTCAAAGTTCTTTTTTCCCAAAACATTGGCATTTATAAAAAATACATAATTATATTTTTTATAATCCGTTGTAAGTTGTAAAGGAGCACAATCTACTAGGTTAATAGAACCATCGCCTATGGTTAAATAAGTTGTATGTGCCAAGTCTGCTTTAGCTTCAAAACTAACAAGATACGAACCTTCAGCAAGCGTATTCATTGGAAAACCAAACTTGGATTTCCACTGTTCGTTCCCCGTTGCTCCGTCAAGAACATGATTTCCTGTACAGGTTACAACAAACTCACCTTCACCAAGTTTTTCAAAAGTTAAAGTTCCGCCGCAGGTGCAACTTTCGTCATGCCAAACACCAGGTTCAATCTCCTCAGACGGAATTTCACCTTCTTCTGAAGGGGCAGGTGGTTCAATTCCTTCTATGTCTTCTATGGGTTTTGACAACACAGGGTCTTTGCAGCCCGTTGCAAACAACAAACACAACGCCGCCACAACAAAAATAATTCCGAATGATTTTGAGGTCATAAAAGCTCCTTATTGCTAGTAATATTTTACTAATAGTAATATATAAACAAAAAAAATACTAGTACGACCTTTTAGTTAGTAATATTTTCTTACAATATAAATATGGAATTTGCTGAAAATTTAAAAGAAGCTATGTTTTGCAAAAAAATGACTACTCGTGAATTATCACAACAAACAAATATAAAAATAGACACATTGAACAGTTATCTAAAAACAAATGGTTCTATTCCCACAGTTGACAAAGCATTGAAAATAGCAAAAGCGTTGGACGTAAGTGTTGACTTTCTTGTAAATGGGTTTGAATCATATACTGAAAAAAATTCGGTGCAACCAATTTCTTCACAAGCGATTGAAATCGACAAACTTTTGAAAAACTTATCTAAACAAGATGCCGGTATTGTCTTATTAGTAGCAAAAGCGTTAAACGAAAAATATCAGAATCAAAATCCACCCACACGTGCGTAAGGCAAAACACAAAGCCGTGGCATGTAAGTAAAACATGCAACCGTGGCTGCGTGCAATCGTGGTGGAAGGCAAGACCAAAGGGATTTGTCCTGCATCAACAATAACTTATTTTTCAAGGAGGGGGAGTGGGTTTTCTGATATTACAGGGGAATCCACAAAAACACCCTTTGAATAAAGTAAATCCAAAATTTCAGATACTTCCGGTTCAGTTTTACGGGACTCAAGAATATCTCTAAAAAGGATTTTACCTTCTGTGTCTTTCCAATGGTATTTCAAGTTATCGTTGTTAATAAAATGCTTCAGCGTATCAAAGTAATTGTTTTCTATCAGTTCATATTGCAACGGTCTTCCATTGAAAACCTTGTCAATATTATTGAATCCTTGAAAGTCCTTTATAAAAAGCAACAAGGATTCGTCCTGGCATTTTAACGCCGCCTCGAAAATTTGCCCTGCATAATTTGCGTTTTCTGCAAACTGGGGTTTATAGTAAGATAGAACCGATTCCAATAATCCCCTGTCGGCTCTTAAATCGTCCGTCATTATGAACTGGACTACAGGATTTGACGTGTCAAATTCACTCAAGTCAGGTGACAGCCCGTGGTAAGTTGCCATGAGATCTTCTGGACATATTTTGCCAGATTTTTCGTAGGCAAGTAACGTTTCAATTATTTCAGGTTGGCAATTCAATATGGCACAAACCAAATAATTTCCCACGCCCATTCCAACACGTCTAATCTGAGAAAGTTTGAGGCTCTTAAAAACAGCATCGAACATATCTTTGTTTCCATTTTCAATACTCAACTGCAAAGGAGTTTTATACATATCTATTGCAGGAAAGTATCGAGCTGAATTGACAAGGGCGGGCGTTTCATAAAGCATTTCTTTTATGTCGCCAATGTCTTTCTGGGAAAAACTTGTTTTGTCAAAAATGGCAAAGAATTTTTTTTCCGTTTCCTTGAAAACTCCATCATCCAATTCCTCTGGATTGTTTATTTCACCAGAAGAAAATTTGTTGTAAACCTTTATGAAAGGTCCCAAGGACTTTATTGTGTTTGCACTTGTACATAAATCTATGGCCTGCTTTAATTCTGTGTCGTCCCGTGAGGAACCTTCTTCAACGGCAACTCGTAATTTTTCTTTCATTATTTCCAGATAAACATTGTAATCACCTTGTCCGTTGTCAAAGGCAAGGACAGAAAGCGACTTACCAGATGAATCTTTTACGCCTAAATCAGCTTTTTCTTGTATAAGGATTTTTGTCATTTCCGCTTGCCTTAATTTTACCGCCAAGACAAGGGGCGTTTCGGAAAAGGTGTTCACTTGTTCAACAAGTTTTGAATTTTTTGCCTTTTCAAGTCTTTCCAAAAAAAAATTTAAATATTCTTTGTTCCCTGAGCGGATTGCCTTGTGAAGACAATTTTCATTATACTGATCCGTCATCGTCAATAGCTTAGGTTCTCTTTCCAAAAACAGTTCCATACATTCCATAGCTTCTTTTTTTTGGATGGAATTGGACATGATTAAACAAAACAAAGCGTTATACTTTTCTTTTGAAACCGCACTATATTTCAAAGATGTGTAGTTTTTTTTCCCTTTTTCACGCTGCAAATCATCGTAAGAAACAAATCGCTTTACCACAGCTGAATGTCCGTTCCAACTCGCCCACATCAACGCACTTTGTCCCAACCTGTCACAAGCGTTTATATCGGCTTTTTCTTCCAAAGCCGTATTTACATTGAATAAATCACCCACTTTTGCCGCATTGAATAAATCCACATCAACTTGTTCCTTGTATATATCTGTGTCACATTCAAGAAGTCCAGAAGTGAATGGAACAGAACTACAACCAATCAAAAGAAACAACCAGACAAAAAGGCTTAAAACTTTACCAATCAACTTGGGCCTCCAACAATCTTTTTATCTGGTTGTTATTCGTCTTTTCCACGTAATAGAAGACATCGTTTCCATTTGCATCCACGGCAAAAACGTCTATGGAACCATCAGACAACAGCATACGTACAAGTTGCAATGAATCCTTTTGCACGGCAATGTGCAATGCGGTATTGTAATCCATATCGGGTATGGATATGTCGCAGCCATTTGACATCAAATATTTACAGGCAGGCAAATTCCCCAAAGAACAAGCGTACAAAAAGGCTGTCATACCGTAGACATCAGTTGTGTTTTTGTTTATTCCACCATCCAACAACATAGACAAAATCGTAATGTCATTGTTCTCCACAGCATAAAACAAAGCTGTTCGTCCTTGGTTGTCCTTTTGATTTTTATTCACCCCATAACTTAACAATAGATTGACTATGGATTGGTTTCCGTATTTTACCGCTGTCATAAATGCTGTAGAACCAAGTACATTCTGAGTATTGGGATTTGCACCATATTCCAAAAGAATTTTCACTATTCCATAGTTTTGGGCGGAAACCGCATAGTTCAACAAACTTTCACCGTTTGGTAAAAGAGAGTTGGGGTTTACTTTCTTTTTCAAATATTTTTCTACGTTGGACAAATTTTGGTTTCTGATTGCTTCTAACAAAGCATATTCATTGAGTTTTGCTATTCGCTCTTTTGTATATTTTTCAAGCAAATCGACGATTTCTTTATAATTCCTTTGTTTGGCAATTTGCAGTGTGTTCAAGTTGTCTTCATTTTTTCCTTCTGGTTCTGCATTGTTTTCCAGCAACAATTCAACAATGGCGACTTTGGTTTTGTAATCATTGAACCTGCTTTCCACACACCAAAACAAAGCGTTCCCATATTCACGGGAGTCAATCCAACTTGTACTTAAAAGTGTTGTCGCCCCTTTTTCCAACAAAAATTCAACCACATCATAACGACCACGATAACTTGCCTCTGACAAAGCCGTCCAACCTTTGTCGTCCTGGGCGTTAATATTTGCTTTTTTGTTCACCAACATACGCACAATATCTATATGCCCACGGTTCGCCGCAAAAACCAAGGCTGTCTGCCTGTCAGAACCATCTCTTGCTTCTATGTTCGCTCCGCTGTCCAACAAATCTTCTGCACGAGATAAATTGCCGTTTTCACAGGCACGAATAAACTCGTCGTCAATTGAATATGCACTGGCAAAAAAAATGCAAAACACCACAAAAAAAACAGAAAACAACAACCTTTTCAATTTTATTGCTCCCCTTTTGTTTGAATAAAAAACTCAACACGCCTGTTCTTCCAATTTTCTAGGCTGTTAGGCGGAACTTTATAGTTTTCTCCACCATTTGCCACAACAAGGATTTTATCTTCTTGTAGCCCATAAAAAACAAGTATCTTTTTTACGATTTCAGCTCTTTCCATGGAAAGCTGCACAAGCTCCTCATTTTCTTTCCGCATTAAATTCTTGTGCGGATATGTGGTGTAGTTTGCATTTCCAGAAACAATCAAAACATCAGTTTCATTCATTTGCAACAAAAGAGCGTTGGCAATTTTTCGCAAGGCTTGGGAATTCTTTAAGAAAAAATCATTTTCCGTAAATATTTCGCAATTGTTTGCGTCAAAATATATGGAATCCACTTTTACTTGTTGCTTTCCGCCAGATTCCATGTCGCAGACAAGGGGCGTTCGGATATTGGTTTTGAAAAACTCTTGTTCACCTTTGCCATTTGTAAGTTGAACACAAAAATCATAATCCTCCCATGTAGAAAGAATAAAATCCCCGTGCGAATCTGTACCGTTCCACGCAATCATGCTTAGGTCATCAACAGGGATTTCATGCAATATTTGGTTGTCTTTGTTCACCGTCAAAACAGCAGAAGATATTTTGCCCTTGTAATTTATTAGTTCCAAAATGAACTCGCCATTTGCATATCGACCAGAAAGAAACGGCGGCTTTCCATAGTTTTCATCTATAATTTTTTCTGTTCCAACATAAAAAGAGACCAGCCCAGACAATTCGTTTCCGGCTGTGTCACGACATTTTATTTGTGCAATATACTTTCCTTCGGCAACTTTGCTTCCTGTAGCAGAAGAAACTCCGTCCCAAACAAAAGGCGGACAAGTCGCATCAAACTCTGTTTTTTGTTGTTGCGAAAAATGAATATTGCCAAAACTATCCTCTATGGTTGTTTCCCAAAAAACCCCGGAAATTCCTGTTCCTATATATCTGAACGGCAAGACCGTTCCGTCCAAATTATATGTAACACCGTCCGAAGAAGAAAATACAGACAATTTTAAAGGATATTGTCCAATTTCAAAGAACATTTGCTTTTCTGTTGTGTTCCCTGCGCAATCCCTTGCAATGACTTTTATTTCTTGCGTAGCCTCAGCCAACCTGCGGTATTCTTCGTAGGACAAACCCACACCAACCGGAAAAGAAATCATTTCGTTTTCTGACAAATCGGACTCATACAAGACATGCTGGTCATCCAGCACGACACGCCACAAATTGGCTTTTTCTGAATTAGTGTTCATTATGACTGTTAAATCTTCTGCTTTATTTTTAAATACATTTCTTTTTGTCAAAGAAGGAAAAATAACAGGTTCTTTGCTGTCTAGGCAAATTGTATAGTCGTGGCGAATTGACTTTGCTTGGTTTTTCCTGTTTATTTCTCTTAAAACCAAAGAATAATTACCATCCTTTAGCTCCGTTCCGTCATCCTCTTTAAAATCCCATGTTATAGAAATTTTATCCGCTTGCGAATAGTCGTCTTCGCTTGCTATGAACTCACGAACAAAATCAAAATTTACAGAAGCCTCTTTTTCGTTATAAATTTTTCTTCCACGTTCATTTTCAATGTAGTATTCGTATTTGTTTTCTTTTACATTGGCTTCTCTAAGAATTGTTAAAGAAGGCAAAGACTTGTGATTAACATAATAGGTTCTTTGTTCCGCCGGCAAACAAAAACAACTTGCCAACAAAACAAAGAAACCCAAAAATAATTTTTTATTCATAATCTTGTGCCAACGCTCTTATGCCGCTGTGCTTAAACTCCTTCATCATTTCCAAAACAGAAACACCTGAATCATTTGCAGCCCAAACGTCGCAGACGTTTTGCAAAAGGAATTTCACGCTTATGACATCCTCGTTTTTAACCGCAACATGAAGCAATGTGTTTCCTTTGG
>JAZSMM010000338.1:0-3906 GCA_045535895.1 Treponema sp. | reverse complement strand
GATTTTCCCAAGCGTGAAACATATTCAGCCATGGCGAATCCGAATGTTATTGGAACTGCGTGCTGTCCGTGGGTACGTCCTACCTGTGCTGTCTGTGCTTCTCGTTCCGCTATGTCGCACAACTCCGTTTCTAGTTCCTTTAACAAAGGGAGGATTACTTGCTGGACGCAGTCTCTTACACGGACGGAAAGAGCGGTGTCCAGAATGTCCACGCTTGTCGCACCAAGATGAACCAAAGGAGCGACTTGCTGTGGAACCATTGTTTTCATCACATTCACAAGCGCTCTTATATTGTGCCTGGTCTTTTCTTCTTCCGCATAAACTGCGCTGGGATCTATGGTTTGTGCAACATCGTCCAGTTGCTTTTCCATTTCCACCGTAAGGTTGTTTTGCAATGCAAGGTGAGCTTTTACAAGCGCGACTTCTGCCTTTGCGCAGGAAATTATTGCTGCTTGCTCTGAAATATAGGCTGAAAGGGAGTCGAACACCGCCGCCTCTGAAAGGGAATAACGATGATCCAAAGGTGATATGTTAGAAAAAATACTGCGAGTTTCCATGTGCAAATTATATAGCAAAGACCTGCAAGTGTACAGTCGCCTTTGTTTAATCAGTCAACCGCCATAAGAGCGTGGCTTTGGTATTCCGGCATGAATTTTTTCTGTAGCCCGGTTTCAAAGTGAACGGTGACGACAAATTCTGCATCTACGACAGAGGAACAAGTGACATGACCGTATCCAAAGTCGTCGTGGTACACACGTTGCCCTTTTTTCCATTTTTGCGATAAAGGATGTGTTGTCTTGGAACTTGCGTTTTCTCTTGCAGAGAAAATCCTTGGGATGGAACCGATTGTCTTTAGTCGGTCGGCTTGTATCTCCATAAGGAACTGGCTAGGGTACATTTCTTCGCTGCGGCCAAATCTGGTTCTCCTTCTGCACGATGTCAAAATCAGTTGGTCCCGGGCTCTTGTTATGCCCACGTAAAAAAGCCTTCGTTCCTCTTCTAGCTCTTCTTCTGTCTTGTCTGTACGCGGAAAAATTCCACTTTCCATGCCTGTTATAATTACCCTGGGGAATTCCAATCCTTTTGTGTTGTGAACGGTTATGAGTGTTACGGCATCTTCGTTTTCTTCGCTGCGGCTTTCCATGCTTTTGTCTAGTTCTATGTGGTCAAGGAAATCCAACAGCCCGTCGCGGTTTGCCGGATAAAGTGTCGCACTGTTGGCAAGTTCTTGCAAGTTCATAACTCGCTGTGTCCCGGATATTTCGTCTTGCGAATTATGGTATTCCGCAAGTCCGCTAAGAACATAGGCTTGCTCCACAAGATAAGAAAGCCTTTTTTCTGGTTCTGCTTGGGCTTCTGTTTGTTGTCCGTTTGCTTGTCGGGCAAGTTGTTCCACCGGCAAAGGCTGCGCTGCTTTTTGTCCTTCATCCACCAAGGCTATCAATGTTTGCATTGTTTTTACGAATGAAAGCATTCCTTCCTTTGCCTTTTTTGTCATGTCCTTGGCCGTTTGCGCGCAGGCTGTGATCAAGTTGGCTTCTTCTAGCAAGGATTCCGCTGCGATTTTATTTAGTGTTTCCAATATCTTTTCTTGTGTTTTTTCTCCAATTCCCCTCGCTGGTTTGTTTATTATTCTGCGGAAGGCAATTTCGTCTTTGGGGTTTGCCGTGTGTGCAAGAAAAGCCAGCACGTCTTTTATTTCTTCTCTGTCATAAAATTTGAGGGAACCAACGATTACGTATGGAATTTTTCTGTGAAGGAATTCTGTTTCAAACCCAAGGGACTGGGAGTTGGTTCTGTAAAAAACAGCCCAGTCGCTGTATGGAACTCCTTGTTCACGGGCGTTCTGTACCACTTGTGCACAAAAATCAGTTTCGTCAAAACTGTTGTCCAAGAACACCATGACAGGCTGCTCGCCTTGGACACGAACGGGTTTTAGCACTTTGTCAAAGCGGCTTGCGTTGTTCCGTATCACATCGTTCGCCACGTCCAAGACCTGGCTGGTTGAGCGGTAGTTTTTTTCCAGTTTGATTATGGTTGTGTTTGGGAAATGCTCTGGGAAAGTCAGTATGTTTTGGACTTCCGCTCCCCTAAAGCGGTAAATGGACTGGTCGTCGTCGCCCACCACGCACACATAGGTTTCAGGTCCTGCAAGCTGTCGCAACAAAAGAAACTGTGCCACGTTTGTGTCCTGGTATTCGTCCACCATCACCACGCTGAATCTGCGGTGCATATGGTTGCGTACGTCGTGATTTTGCTGCAAGAGTTTTACAGGCAGCATTATCAAATCCCCAAAGTCAATGTTGCCCGTTTGTTCAAGTCTGTCCTGGTAGGCACGGTATATTGCAGGGAATTTTTCATTTGTGTCGATTTTGCCAAGTTCTGCGGAATCAGGTTCAAGACAGTAGTCCTTTGCAAGGGCTATTTTGTGGGCAAAGTGTGCGGCCTCGTTCCTTGTCAGGGCGGGAACAGCTTTTGAAAGCAACGTGACGGAATCGTCCTCGTCGTATACTGTGAAACTGGGGTTTATGCCGGCTTGCTCTGCATGGGTGCGCAAAAACCATGCACCAAAGGAATGGAAAGTACGAATCATGGCTTTTCCTGATTGCACGTTCAACCTGGCAGCTCGTTCAGCCATTTCGTTTGCGGCTTTTTTTGTGAATGTGACGGCAAGGATTGAATATGGATCCACGTTTTTTTCACCAATGAGGTATGCGATTTTTGTTGTGATTACCCTTGTTTTTCCCGATCCTGCTCCCGCCAGAATAAGCAGGGGAGAGCCTTCATGTTCCACGGCGGCACGCTGCTCGCTGTTCAACACGGAAAGGTAGTCTTCGGCAGAAGGACTTGTCCTAGGAATCGGAATAAAGTTCATATTGCCTCGCCTGTCATGTCCACGCCGCTGACTCCCGTTACGTGGACGGGAACAACCGCTCCCGGCTGGATTCTTTGTGCTTGTGGTGAATCAAGTTCATAGCGGATCACCACAGCTCCGTCAACATCCGCCGCCTGAAACCACGCCCTGCCAATCGCAAGTCCTGTTCCTTCTCCGTCTCCACCTTGGATTACTTCTTCCACAAGGATGTCGTATGTCTTGCCGCATCTTTTTTGCAAGGCTTGGGTTGTAAGGTCGGTTTGAATTGCTTGCAGTTTTTCCACACGTTTTTTTGCGGTTTTCGCAGGGACTTGGTTTTTCATCTTTTCTGCCGGAGTGTCGTCCTCTTTGCTGTAAGAAAAACAACCTGACCAGTCCGGTTTGATTTGCGCAAGAAAACCGGCGGTTTTTTCAGCGTCTTTTTCTGTCTCCCCCGGAAATCCTGCAAGAAAAGTTGTACGCAGGGCAATTCCCTTGTAGTCTGTTTTGGCCAATGAAGAACGAATTTTATCTACAAGTTGGACGTATTGGCTTGCGCTTCCTGTCCGGTTCATTTTGTTTAGGATGGAATCGCTTCCACTTTGGAACGGAATGTCAAAGTAAGGTAGAATCCGCTTGTCGCCTGCAATCACTGGCAAAATGTCCAAAGGGAAATGGTCTGGATGGATATAAAGGATACGAACCCAGAATTTGCCTTCCAACATGGAAATCTTTTTCAAAAGAGATGCGAGAGGGCTTTGTTTGCCGTTTTCCTCCGAACCGTTGAACTGGCTCCATATTTTCGTGTCGTGTGGTGGAACGCCGTCCATACCGTAAGAAGCGGAATCCTGCCCCACAAGGTTGATTTCAAAGATACCTCTTTCCAGTAATTGCCGGATTTCATTTACAATGTCGTCTTGGGTTCTGGAGCGCAGTCTTCCACGGATTAAAGGAATTGCGCAAAAAGAACAGCAATTATCGCAACCTTCTGTTATTTTTACATAAGCAGAACCCGGAAAAGACAAGAATTCGGTGCGTTCTCCGCAGCTTAT
>JAZSMM010000217.1:0-4924 GCA_045535895.1 Treponema sp. | reverse complement strand
TGCGTCATTTACGGACATTTCGGGTGAAACAAACACGGGATTCCTTGTCATCACATTTGCTACAATCATTTCGCCTCCTTAATTCATTATAGCATATTCTTGCTTATCTAAATAGATTATCCTCCAAGATACGCCGCTCGTACGGAATCATCCTTTATCAAATCCTCTGCATTTCCAAACTTAGTAATCAACCCTGTTTCAAGGATATAAGCCCTGTTCGCTATTGAAAGAGCTTTGAATGCATTCTGTTCAACAAGAAGTATTGTCGTACCCGTTTTGTTGATTTCTTGGATAATTGAAAAAATCTCGTCAACAAGAATCGGAGCAAGCCCCATTGAAGGTTCGTCCAAAAGAAGAAGCTGAGGTCTTGACATAAGGGCTCTTCCCATGGCAAGCATTTGTTGTTCGCCACCAGAAAGTGTTCCTGCAACTTGCTTGATTCTCTCTTTCAATCTGGGGAAAAGTTCAAACACGTTTTCCATGTCTTCTTTTATTTCTGTTTTGTTACGTCTTGTATACGCACCCATTTCCAAATTTTCTTTAACCGTGAGATTCGCAAAAATACGTCTTCCTTCAGGAACCTGAACCAATCCTTGCTTAACGATTTGATTCGGTTCCACAGAAAAAATTTCTTCCCCTTTAAAAACAATGCTTCCACTTGTTTTTTTTATTATGTTAGACACAGAATGAAGCGTCGTAGTTTTTCCTGCTCCATTAGAGCCAATTAGCGTTATGATTTCTCCCTGCTCGACCTCAAAAGAAATACCTCTCAAGGCATTTATCGCACCATATGAAACAGTCAAATCCTTTACCTGAAGCATCATTTTTCTTCCTCCCCAGCACTGTCTGCACCAAGATATGCCTTTATTACATCTGGATTCATTTTAATTTCAGCTGGAGTTCCGCTTGCAATAATCCTTCCATAATCAAGTACCATAATCCTTTCACAAATTCCCATAACAAGATGCATATCATGCTCGATAAGCAGAATCGTCAAATTGAATTCCCTGCGAATAAAAGCAATCAATTTCATTAACTCATCTGTTTCCTGTGGATTCATGCCCGCAGCAGGTTCATCAAGAAGAAGAAGAGAAGGATTAGCAGCCAAAGCCCTTACAATTTCCAATTTGCGTTGTTCTCCATAGGGCAAGTTACACGCCAACTCATTTTTTTTGTCTTCAATCTTGAACAATTTAAGCAATTCTTCCATACGATTTGTCATAATTTGTTCATCACGGCGAAATCTGGAAGTTCTAAACAAAACATCCAAGGGTGTTGCCATTCGTTGACTATGCAAAGCAATCCGCACATTATCTGCAACAGTAAGTTTTCCAAAAAGTCTAATATTCTGAAATGTGCGAGCTATTCCTATTCGATTCAATTGCGCAGGTGTTTTTTTTGACGTAATATGGACATTATCTTTTTTATCCCAAAAAGTAATCTCACCTTCCGTAGGCTCATAAATGCCAGAAAGCATATTGAACACAGTCGTTTTTCCTGCACCGTTCGGACCAATCAGTCCGACTAGCTCGCCTTCATATAATTCACAGGAAAAATTGCTTACGGCTCTTAATCCACCAAAAACAATCGAAATGTCGTTTGCTTTCAACAACAGTTTGTCTTTTTTAGTCATCATTCAACTCCTTTTCAGAAGATGCCGCTACCACAGATACTTTTTTATTGTCCTTTTTCTTTGCAATAAATGCCATAAAATTTTCCCAACATTTGACAAAAGACAGTTCACGCATTCCTAACAAACCCTGCGGCCTGAACAACATGACAAAAATCAAAATCAATGGATAAATCAAAAGGCGGTAATCCTGAAGAAAACGCAAAAATTCTTGGAGATACGTAAGGACAAAGGCTGCAATTACAGAACCCGTCACAGAACCCATTCCACCAAGGACAACAAAAATCAAATAATCAATACTGCGGTTGAATGAAGCCAAATCCGGTTTTACGAAACCAATGAACGGCGCATACAAAGCACCCCCAAGACCTGCAATGCAAGAAGCAATCGCAAAACCCACCATCTTATTCTTGAACACATCGATTCCACTTGAGTTAGCGGCTATTTCATCCTCTCTAACAGCCAAAATAGCACGTCCATAGGTTGAACGCACAAAATTTTGAAGAAGAATTATGACAACAACCAACATCCCGATTACAAGGAAATATGCATAATCGGCACGAGCCGCTAAAATAGTTGTAAAACGAAGACCGTTTGCGCCACCCGTTATTGATTTAAAATTGACTAGAATTACACGAATTATTTCACCAAATCCCAAGGTCACAATTGCAAGATAATCTCCCTGAAGTTTCAATGTCGGGAACCCTATGAGGATGCCACATATCACAGTCACCAGCACAGCTATCACCATGCTAACTGGCATTGGCAAGCCTACTGTTTGAGTCAAAACAATGGTTACGTAAGAACCAATTGCCATAAAGCCTGCTTGCCCCAAAGACAGTTGTCCTGTTATACCGCACACAACATTTACACTTATGGCCATAATTGCATTAACACCAGCTAACGTAAGAATCTGAGCTGTGTATGCGTCAATAATATCAAAAGAAATCAAAACACCCGGAACAAACACTGCAAAAACAGCTACGCATCCAGGAATCAGCATATTCCGCAAAACTTTATTTTTCATACTTTACACCTTGACTCTAGTTTTTTCACCCATAATTCCCGTAGGTTTAACCAACAAAATTATAATCAGTATAGAAAAGGAAATTGCATCGGCAAATTGCGAAGAAAGGAACCCTTTTGTCATGGTTTCTGCAACACCAAGGATATATCCGCCAAGCATTGCACCAGGAACAGACCCTATTCCACCCAAAACTGCGGCCACAAAGGCTTTTAATCCAGGCATTGTTCCCATCGTGGGATCTATTTGAGGATATGCCGTTGCATATAAAACTCCACCAGCAGCAGCCAAAACCGCACCCAATGCAAAAGTAAAAGTTATCGTTCTATTTACAGAAATCCCCATCAGACTAGCTGCTTGTAAATCATAGGAAACAGCACGCATCGCTTTTCCTGTTTTTGTATAGGAAATTATATAATTCAAGATAATCATCAAAATTGCAGACAACAAAATAACAATAAGTTGTATGTTTGAAATGGAAATTGCCCCAAAGGAAAGATTTACCGTTTCCATAGTAGGATACTGACGAGGATTAGGTCCAATAAAAGGAAGAACACGCACCCCGTTTTGCAAAATCAAAGATATTGCAATAGCCGTAATCAAAGAATTCAATCTTGGAGCATGTCGCAGCGGACGATATGCAAATCTTTCCATTAATATTGCAATGCAAGCACAAACAATCATAGCAAAAATAAATGCAAGCACCATACCGACAGGAGTTGTTCCAAAGGCTAACAAAACAAAGTAACCTGCATATGCTCCAATCATAAGAACATCACCATGTGCAAAATTAATCAATTTTACAATCCCATAGACCATTGTGTATCCAAGAGCAATCAGTGCATAGATACTTCCAAGAGACAGTCCATTAATCAATTGCTGAAGAAAAAGACTTCCATTATTCATAATTACTCCAAATTTACTTGGTTGAAAATTTATTGCCCAGTAAATTTTCTTTTGATTTTACTATATAATCGCATTTTGGGTAAAGGTGTTTGTTTAGTAAATCAATGTTTTTTATTTGAATATTTTAAATAAAAAAAGAGCCGTCCAAAGACTCAAAATATTGTCTCTTACAATAATCTTGGACGACTCTATTTTGTACCTGATAAAATTTGTTACGGATTAACAGTTGTTTTATATACAGGAGTCAATTTTCCGTCTTTTTTAACAATCTCCATCATTACAGCAGATTTTACAGGATTTCGTTTTGAATCAAATTTTAAGTTTCCGGTTACATATGAACCATCCGCATTCATAAGAGCGCCTTTCAACACAGAAGGATCAACTGAACCAGAAGCCAAAATTGCATCTTTCAGCAAATATACGCAGTCATAACCAAGTGCCGCAAAAGAAACTGGTGTTGAACCGTATTTTTTCTCATAATTTGAAACAAACTCAACAACTTTTTTATCCGTCGAGTCGGCTGCATAGTGATTGGAGTAAAACCCATTAAGGACTTCATCCCCGGCATTGTCAATAATTCCATCCCAACCGTCAGCACCAACAATCGGCGCAGAAATTCCTTGTGCTCTCAGTTGTTTTGCAATCAAAGCAACTGTTCCATAGTAGTCTGGAAGATATACAACATCAGGATTGGTGTTTTTAATCTTTGTCAACTGGGCATTAAAATCCTTGTCGCCAGTACTGTATGACTCAGCGGCAACAAGCTTTCCACCGGCAGCTTCGAAAGCAGATTTAAAATTCTCATACAACCCAATAGAATAATCATTTCCCACATCATACAATGCAGCAGCTGTCTTCGCACCCAAAGTATCGTATGCAAATTTGCCTCCGACTGTTCCTTGGAAAGGATCTATAAAGCATGCACGAAAAACAAAGTCACCGGCATCAGTTATGTCGGTCTGTGTTGCAGCCGGCGCCAACAAAAGAACCTTTTGTGCTTGTGCCAAAGATGAAATCGCAGCGGTGCATCCTGATGTCAGGGAACCAATAATTATCTTGCATTTGTCTTTTGTGACCAATTTCTTGTAAGCATTTACGGATTTCTCAGGATTTCCTTCATCATCTTCTGCAACAAGAACAATCATCTTTCCATCTATGCCACCAGCCGCATTGATTTCATCAATTGCAAGTTGAATACCATTTCGACATTCAACTCCATAAACGGCCACAGGTCCAGACAAAGGGAAAATTCCACCAATTTTTATTGTGTCACCAGAATCCTGTGCTCCACCAGCAAACATAATACCTGCACAAGCAAGCATAATAAATGCTGCAACTAAAACTTTAACCATGTTTCTCATAAT
>JAZSMM010000182.1:0-11358 GCA_045535895.1 Treponema sp. | reverse complement strand
ATGGCTACGATCCGACTTCTTGAAATATTGTATGTAAAAAGGTTGGTCCAGTCCTAGGTCTTTGCGCAGTTGTTCATATTGTCCCGCGGAGAAAGAGTCGTCGGTTGTCTGTGCAACTGCCGTCGCCTTTGAGGTGTCTGCGAACAATTGTTGTGTCATAAGTTGGTCCACTATGTCCCCCGGAGCCAGCTCCATAAGGGCGAACACAACAAAGCCCAAAATAAAAAGAATAACCAGCATGGTCAGGATTCTGGATGTTATGAAAGAAAGCAACGGGAACTTTCTTTTGAACAAGGAAAATGGAAAAGCGATTTTTTTTATCACATCTGTCATGCAAACTCCATATGAATTATTTTTGCAAAAAAACATAGGAAGTGTTTGCGCCGCCTATGTTGTCGTAATAAAAATTGGTAAAATCCCAACGATTGTGCAAAGCAAAAAAACTACGGGAACGTATGAGGTATATGACCGGGCATTGTTCCAATATTATGCTTTGGTATTCATCCCAAATTTGTTTCGCTTTCATGGGGTCGGCAGTGGAAGACCCCTCGTTGTACAACTCGTCTATTCGGGCTTCCCATTCCGTTGCAGGGCTTTCTTGCAGCGGATGCCACAAGTGCAGGTTGCCATCGCTTGGCCAGACGTTGGATCCCTGCGTAGGCCAATAGTTGGAACCAAGCCCAATCATTACGCTTTGCCAGTCGTAGGTGCTGCTTAGCTGTTCCACTATTTTCTGAAAGTCAAGCGTGCGTATCTTTACTGTTATGCCGACCTTGGAGCATTCGTCAGCTATGATGGTGGCTATGTCGTTGTATATGGAACTGTCAGAAGTAATTGTCAAGTCGAATTCGACCTTGTTGCCTTCCGGGTCCACAAGAAAACCTTGCGGGTTCTTTTCCATCCCAATCTTGCCCAACAGCATTTGGGCCTGCTCCATGTTGTACCTGTACTTCAATGTTATGTTCGCGTCGTAAAATGGATTGGCTTCCGCAAAAAACGAATATTTGGGTTCCCCAAGTCCCCGGTATGCCTGGGATATTATTCTGTTTCTGTTGAGAAGGCAGCTCATTGCCTGGCGGAATTCTTTTTTTGTGAACCAATTGTAGAACGGCTTGTCTTTGTTCACCGGGTTCTGGTTGAAGCTCCAAAGAGGCGCACTCAAACTGCCTTCTGCGTTGAACACTGTCCATCCGGTTTCCACCCCGTCCGTTTTCTTTGTCTGCAGCGATATCAACTCCTCCAAATCTTCGGGGCGCGGGGAATACGACTCCAATTTCCCTTCCTTGAACAAAAGATGCTGGGTGTTCATGTCCGACAGAATCTGGACTATTTTTGTCTGTGGATAGGGAATTGAATTGTTGTTTGCGTCCTTTCTCCAGTAGTCGCCGTTGCGCTCAAAGACCAGCCGCTGTCCCGGCGTATATTCGGTCAAAAACCATTGCCCCATGGAAGGAATTTTCTTTGGATCCGTGGCCACGCTGAACAAGTCCAACACGCCTTGCACTCCGCCTTCTCGCTTTGCCGGCTCGTATAGGAATTTTGGTCCAAAGCTCCTGTTTGTGGACAAAAGCGGGTTGGAGTCTATTCTTGGAAAATGAAACGCAAATGTCTTGTCGTCAATTTTCTCTATTGTGATTCTTTCAATGCTGCCGTCGTCCATAACGGTGAACTGGCTGTTGTAGGCAGAACTTCTGAATTCCGGGTCGCCTTCGATTTCATTGTACCAAAAGATAACGTCGTCCGATGTCACGGGGATTTTTTCCTTGGACCCGTAGAACGACCAAAAAAGGTTGTCCCTAAGGGTGTAGGTCACGGACATGGTTTGGTTTTCTTTGTCTACGGAAACTTCCGGGAATGCAACCTGCGGCGTGAATTCCTTGCGGATGTAGTCGTAGTCAACAAGATAGTCGTGCATGTGGGCCAGTATAGCCGCCGTTTCCCCGTCTCTTTCTGCAATCAATAAATTGAAGCTCTTTGGGTCCGCCGTTGTGGAACTGTACCAAGTTCCGCCCAAAGTCCCGCTTTGATATTCCTGTGCCTCCCACGGTTTGGAGACTGTCTGTGAAATGAACTGCGCGGTGCCGTCTGTCGTGGCCAACGCAATTTCTTCCAGAGTCATCTGCGGTACTTTTATGCAGGAAACATGGAAGACTATGCATGCCGACAAAATGAAAGCATGTAAAAATTTATTGAAACAACCTTTTGCCAAAATTCCTCCCATAATCAGGCTTTGTATGTTTTTTTCATATCATATGGTATTTTTTATGTTACGCCAAGTACATTGTTTTTTTGCAAAATTGACTCTGCTCCATTACAATTAATTGTATATTCGGCTTAGGAGAATTTATGACTGTTTATGATTTTTCCGTGAGGACACAAGACGGAAGTTTCTTTCCCCTTAAAAACTATAGGGACAAAGTTTTGTTGATTGTGAACACCGCCACATCCTGCGGTTTTACCCCGCAATACAAGGCTCTGGAGAATCTTTACAAAAAATACAAGGCAGAAGGCTTTGAAATTCTTGACTTCCCGTGCGACCAGTTTGCACACCAGGCCCCCGGCAGCGACGAAGATATTCATGCTTTTTGTACGGGAAGGTTTGGAATAACATTTCCTCAGTTTTCCAAGATAAAGGTGAACGGCATGGAAGCGGACCCCTTGTACAAATTCTTGAAAAAAAGCAAAGGGACAGCTTTAGGCAATGTAATAAAATGGAATTTCACAAAATTCCTTGTGTCCAGAAACGGCACTGTTGTTCGACGTTATGCACCAAGCACCACGCCGGAATCAATAGAAAAAGACATCGTTTCCGCTCTTGACGGCAAATGAACCAAGGTGTGCAAGTGACGGCTTTAAAAGCGGCGCAAATCATATTTCATTCAATTTATCTTTTCATAGTTTCTGTAATGGGCATAGCGTTGTTGATGATAAGCAAATCTTTTCCGCAATTCTTGTCGGGCGTGATGGCGTTTGTTCTTGTCGTTGGAAACCTTTTTTACTTTGTTCCAAGGATTGCTTATGCCTTGTCGGGCAGAACGGTAAAAATAGCTGTAGGCATTGGACGTGGAAGACAAATAAATTCAATCACCCTTACGGTGTTTTATGTTCTTTTATGGCACATAGCTTTGTTGTCTTTGCACCCTTATTTTTCCAACTGGGTTACAGATTTTTTTTATTTTCTTTTTATAGTACGAATTTTTTTGTGTCTTCTTCCTCAAAACCGTTGGACAGCTGTGAAGCCGCCTGTCTTTTGGGCAGTTGCCAGAAATGTGCCTTTTTTTATGCAAGGCATTATGGTGTGTCTGTTGTATTTTTGGGGGCGTGAAAAATATGCTGCCTTGCATTTCATGTGGCTTGCCATAGCTTTGGCTTTGCTGACATATGCCATGATTGCGTTTCTTCCGTGCAAAAACAATGGCAAGAAAATTGTCTGGGTTTTAAACGCCCTGTGTTATCCATGGATGCTCTTTATGTTCATCTATATGTGATTTTCTAAATGGAACCGGTCGCTTTGCATAATGAGTCCACCGCAAGAACAATTTGTTCCCGCCTTAGACCTGAATAGTTTACCACCAGCGTGCCGTTATGTTCTTTGCCTGGGTTGTGATAATATTCTGAGAGAAAAGATATCTTTATCCCGGACTTTTTGAGTTGTTTGGCTAATTCCATGTCGGACAAGTCTGTTTTTAGATTCAACAAGAAATGCAGCCCTGAATTTTTCCCCGTTATGGCTATGGATTTTCCAAGCGGACTTTTGTCAAGTTCCAAAACCAATGTGTCCCGCAAATTCCTGTAGTAGTTTTTCATGCGTACCAAGTGTTTCTCGAAAAAACCTTCCGCAATGAATTGCGCCAATGTCAACTGCTCTATGCTTGACACCGTGCATGAATAAAATCCGAGTTTTTTCCGGAATTCCAGGGCAAGATGTTGTGGCAGGACCATGTAGCTTATTCGCAGCGAGGGAGAAATCGTCTTGGTGAATGTGTTCAAGTATATCACCCGTTCGTTCATGTCCGTACTGAACAAAGTGTCCAGCGGGCGGCCGTCAAACCTGAATTCGCTGTCATAGTCGTCTTCTATTATGAACCCATTCTTTCTAACCGCCCAGGAAAGAAGTTCCTGCCTGCGCTTTATGGGCATTATTATTCCTGTTGGGAAATGGTGGGCGGGGGAGACATGGACAACTTTTGTTTTGGAAACTTCCAGTTCTAGTGGTGAAAGGCCGAAGGAATCCATGTGTATTGGAA
Organism: Treponema sp.; assembly: GCA_045535895.1. Classification (GTDB taxonomy): domain Bacteria; phylum Spirochaetota; class Spirochaetia; order Treponematales; family Treponemataceae; genus Treponema_F. The sequence continues at coordinate 7,111 of JAZSMM010000182.1, read as the reverse complement.
TGCATCCCCCCCCGTTTGCTTGTATTATTGTCGCGGTTTTTTTGTATCCGGGGTTCTCCACCGCATATATGCAGTCTTTTCCCAAAAGTTGTACGATTAGCGAATAAAGATATTCTGTTCCTGCTCCCACTACAATCTGGCTGGAATCCACCGACATGTTCCTAAACCGGTTCAAATGTTCTGCTATTGCAACTCTGAGTTCTTCTGTGCCTTGCGGCGGTAACGGAGCGAGAATTTTCCCCTTGGATTGGCTCAGGTTCTGTCTAAGGAGTTTTGCCCAAATGGAAAAAGGAAACTGTCTTGGGTTCAGTGAATTTCCTTTCAGGTCTATGACAATATCGCTGTGCTGATTTGAACCTGCTTCCAAAATTTTGTTTTGTACGGCAGGCATGTTGTTTTTTTTTGTTGTTTCTTGCGCCAAAAACGTCGGACTTATTGGCGTGACAAAATAACCTTTTTTTTCAAACGAATAGATGTATCCTTCCGCAATCAATTGCTCGTATGCGTTTTGCACAGTGATTACGCTTATTCCAAGGTGGCAGGCCAATGCACGTTTGGAGGGGAGTTTTTCATCCCCATGCAACGCTCCTGCTTTTATGCGGTCTTTTAATTGATTGTAAAGATATTCTGTAAGGCTGCTTTCACCTCTTTTGGAAAAATCGACGGTAATCATCGTGCCGCTTGTTTCTTTAGACGTTTTTTAGCAAAGAGGCTGTCTGCCTGTAAAGTTCCGCCACGTCTTTTGCAATGGCGGTTGCCTCGCCTGGAGATTTGCCCCGCAGCACGTCCTCCAGTTTTTGCGCATAATGGGCGAGTCGCATTGCCCCAAGTTGTGCCGCGGCTCCTTTCATGTGGTGGACATATTTTGCCGCTGCCTCGGACAAACCTTCATTTTTGCTTTGTGTTGATGAAACAAGGTTTTCCATGGTGTCAGGATTAAAAGAATCTTCCTCCAAGAAGGTTTCTATCAAAATTTGATACAAGTCCATGTCGTCGTCCAAGCGGGCGAGGGCTTCGGCACTGTCCAACAATGGCAAATATTTGCTTTCCATACGCAATATTGTAGTTTATTTTTTGTCTTTTTGCTATACTTTGGTTATGAAGAAACTTTCTGTATTGATTTTTTCCACGGTTGCATCCGGTGTAGTTTTTGCCTTTTCCAATTTGGTTTTCAAGGCGGATATTTCTGCTTTCGCTTTTCCCTTGTCCATTTTGTTCTGCGCTTCTTTGGCTTACTTTTCCATTGTCCGCCTTCTGAAGATGGATGAACCTGAAAAAATACCTTTGTGCCGAAAATTGTATCAATACCTGCCTTTTGTTCTTTTGGTGGCATTTGTGTTCCGTCGTGCAGGTGAAAAAGGGACTTCCCATTGGTTCGACTGGTTTTCCGTGCTTGTGTGGCTTGCCGCTGCTGTGCTGTCCGTTGTAGTCCAATATTTTTTGAACGAAAAAAGACTTGCAGTCATAAACCCTGAGTGGGCAGATTCGTTGGAAGCCTATGCCAAAAACAAACCCAAAGGATTCCGCCGTGTCACCAAGGAGGTGTTTGAATGGGTGGACGCTTTCATTCAGGCGGCGTTTACTGTTGCCTTGTTGAATATTTTCATCATACAACTTTATGAGATTCCTTCCGAATCCATGGTGCCGGAATTCCTTGTTCGTGACAGGGTTGTGGTTTTCAAGACGGCTTCCGGTCCACGGTTTCCGCTTTCCGATGTGGGACTTCCCCGCCTTCGTTCTTACGACAGGGGCGACATTGTCGTGTTCCGCAACCCCCATTATTCAAAGGACAGAAAGTCGGAGGTACGCACCTTTGTTTCGCAGCTTGTCTATACGCTTACATTCACCATGGTGAACCTGAATGTTGACGAGCAAGGGAACTTGAAGGCAGACCCCCTGGTCAAGCGTGTATGTGGACTTCCAGGGGAGCAGCTTATGATGCAAGATGGTGTTCTATATGCAAGGACGGCGTATTCTTCTGAATTCATGCCGGTAACACAGGACGCCTTGTGGGCGGAATGGAACGTGGCGGAGCTGCCAAAAGACATATTGTCCAAGGTCAGGGATGTTCCCTTGCCGGAAGACGTTTACAAAAGCATGATTGAATGTGAGAACCTGCGCAATAGTTTGGATTATTCGCTTTGCCGAAAGGAAGCTGAGGAACTTGCGGAACGGTTTACAGCCCTGCGATGGGAATTGTACGGAAAGGAAACCGTCTCACAAGTTCCGAAGATGCTTTCATCGGCAGATTTGTTTGAGTATTTCCTTTTCGCAGGAAACGAGGACATAACAAGGAAGTTGCTTTCGGTTGACGGAGGTTCTTTGTGGCTGAAAGACTTTCTGACAAGTTGGGTGGATTCTGTTCCTGGACAGGTTTTCACCGATTCTTCTTTTCTTGTGGGCGGAGATTTGTACAGCGATTCCAACTTCCGCCTTAACTTGATGATAAAACTTGCTTTTGCCCGTCTTGTGGTGCGCAATGCGGAGCTTATGTCACAAGGAGTCTCTGTGACAAACTGGAAGTTGGACAAGCAGCGTGTTGAATATATGTCGCAGGCAGAAATGCTCCACAACTATACATTGCTTTTGGACGGGCGCAACATGCCAGTTTTTCCTGCCAACGCTGCCGACGGGTCTGCACAATATATACCTTCAAACTGTTATTTTATGATGGGCGACAACAGGTTCAACTCCCTTGACATGCGACACTCCTATGACAGCCGACTTGTTCCGCTTACCGAATACGACGAGTACTCCGCCCGTTATTACTCCAAAATGTCCCCACAGTTCATACCTGCTAAGGATATGCTGGGGACGACTGTTTTGAGGTTCTGGCCCTGGAGCCGCCGTGGAGTACCGGGAGTTACGGGTAAAACGAAAAACTGAAGTTCCGGCAGAATGCTTGACACTTTTGGGGATTTTCTTCATCATGGGAAATATGGAAAATATTGTGCTGAGCAGAGCTCATCTTGAGACATTGCCTTCAGCGGAATTGATTGAACTTGCCGATGAGTTGGGGATTGACATTCCAGAAAATCTTAGCAGACGTTTTATAATTGGTGAGCTGCTGGAGATTGCAGGTGATGACAGATATGGCTTTGGCTCCGATATAAAAAGTGATTCTTCTGCTGACGAGGTGGCAGAACCTTTCCCCCAGGCATACAAGGACACACAAATCTCCGTGGTTCTTAAGAATCCTGCGTGGGCTTTTGTTTATTGGAACATCCATGAAGACGATTTGGCGGCTCTTCAAAATTCTTCGGCTTTCGTTTCCCTGTATCTTAGGGTGGCGTTTTTTTCAGATGCGGAATGCTCAAAGCCCAGTGATTCTTTTGATATTTCTGTTTCAATTTCTGACAAAGCCAAATATGTTCTGATTCCTTCCAGGGACAATTTCCTCAGGGTTGATTTGCTTGCCGAGTTCAAGACATCCTCTTCCAAGACTTTGGCTTTTTCCAGGCGAATCCCTTTGCCTGTTTTGGCGGGCAAAAAATTTCAGCCCGTGCCAGGCATGAGAATGTCTCCCATTATGGAACTTTCTGGTTTTAATGAGTTGTTGCGAACTCACTATTTTAACCATCGCCATTCCTTTTTGTAGGTCGGTTTCACTGTATGTCGAAGAAATCCTTGGTTCTAACTATTGTTGCGCATCAGCCTTATATACGCTGTGTTTCTGGGTCCGAGTCCTCTGCGGAAATCGAAATGCTGTTCTCTGCCATTTCTGGTACATATCTTCCTCTTTTGAACATGTTTGAGAGGTTGGACATGGATTGCGTTCCTTTTAAAGTCTCCATGGTGCTTACACCTACTTTGTGCGCATTGTTGGCAGATTATGAGGTTCAGCAATGTTATGTTGCTTGGCTTGACCGTGTAATAGAATTAGGGAACATGCAAGTCGCTTCTCTGCCAAAAAATGCTCCGAATCGCAAGGTCGCCAAGGAATGTCTTTCCCGTTATAAAAAGAACAAAGAAGACTTTCTTTTTCTTTACAAATCCGACTTGCTTTCTGCTTTTAGGTATTATGCGGACAGAGGTAGCATAGAGCTACTTGCCACTTGTGCAACTTCTGCTTTTCTACCTCATTATGCGGACATACCTGAAGCTGTCAACGCACAGATAGAAGCCGGTCTTTATTCACACAGGCAGTTTTTCGGAGTGATTCCAGAAGGTTTTTGGCTTCCTGCCATGGGGTATGTTGGTGGCTTGGAAAAAGTCCTGCGTAGCTATGGATTCACCTACACAATGCTGGATTCCCATGGTCTATTGTTTTCAGAGCCGGCTCCAACCGCAGGAATTTTTTCCCCGGTTCGTTGTGAAGCCGGATTGGTCATGTTTGCAAGGGATTTTTCTGCGGAAACACAGACAACTGGGCGTGGCGGGTTCATGTGGAACCCATTGTATCGTGACCAGGACAGGGATCTTGCGTTTGAGTCTTCTGCGGACGAGTTGAAGGATTTCCTTGTGCAGGATGGAGCCAGAACGTCCACCGGCTATAAATACTGGAAAAGGTCAAGCGAAGGTTCGGAATGGTATGACTTTGCAGCAGCCCAAAAACAGGTCGCTCTCGATGCCGATAAATTCGTTGCTTCTCGTCGCCAGATGCTTGACAAGGCAGAAAAATTTCTGGAAACATCCAACCTTTCCTTGGTATGTGCCTTTGACGCAAGGATATTTGGACAGAATTGGTTTGAAGGTGTTGATTGGCTTGAGCAGGTTCTAAGGAAAATAGCTTCTAGTGATGATGTTGAAACCGCACATTGTTCCTCTCTTGTGGGGGGAAAAAATTCCCTTCCTGTTGTTGTCCCTTTCATGTCCGCCGCCTTGGGCACAGGTTACGGCGAAGACGCATTGGACACATCCAACGATTGGATGTTGCGATATTCCAGGAAGTCCTGCGAGCAGATGGTGCAGTTGGTGGAACGCTTTCCAAAAGAAACAGGTCTTAAAGAGCGGGTCCTCAACACCGCCGCCAGAGAGCTTCTGCTTGCGCAGGCTGTTGATTGGCCGGTTATGATGCACCACAAGTTGTTCCCTGACTATGCCGAGGCCCAATTCAAGAAAAGCATAAAGGCTTTTACCAATGTATATGATTCTTTGGGGTCTACTTCTGTGAGTACGGAATGGCTGACCAACATGGAGCAAGAGCATCCACTTTTTCCATGGATAAACTACCAGATTTTCAGCCGGAAAAAATAAAGCTTTATTTGTTGCAAAGGATGCCGGGCAGTTTGTACACGTCCTGGACTCCGTCTACCAGAATTCCTCCCATGCCAAGTTCCAGCGGCAAAGAAATGTCTATGTGGTATCGGTCTCCTATGGAAACGCACCTGCTTGGTTTTGTCTGTGTTTTTTGCGCCGCCAGCTCAAACGGAAGTGGATGTGGTTTTGAAACCTTGCAAGTGTCCAAGGCGACTATTTCAGGAAAAAAATCATTGACCCCAAGAACGACAAGCGTTTTTCTTGCCGGAATTTCAGGGTTGTTGGTAACACAAATCAGTTTGAACCTTTTTTTTAGAAGAAACAAGGTTTTTACAAGCCTTTCGTCTTTTGCTAAAAACAACTTGGGTTCAAGGAACTGTTCTCTCCATCGTATGCTTTCTTCTATCGGAACGCCCAAGGCTATGAATGTGTTGCCCAGACTTATGTCCGCTCCCTGATGCTGTTTTTTCCATTCCAATCGAAAATTATTTATTTTTTCACGGGCTTGTGCATGCGGGATACCAGTAACGTCTGCGTAATGCCTGATCTGACAATCGACTTGTTCACGCTCATAATCTTTGTTCGTGTAAAGCGTGGAATCTATGTCGAATATTATTGTCTCCAGCATGTCCGGAACAAAATATATTTTCATTGTAAGTCCTCGGGGTTGTATGTGCTGCTTGTTTTTACAAGTTCTTCCGCCCCTTGTTGAATGGAACTGAAGTATCCAAGACCGTAGAACCCCAGCACGGCATCTCCTATGAGTTCCGCATCCGGACAGCCGGTGACTTGGAAAGATATTCCGGTCGCATTTGCCTTGTACTGAAGCCAATGTTGGTTCTTTGCTTGCCCCCCAGTTGTACGAACTGTTTTTTTACATGGATTCCCGTCGTAGGCACAGATTTCCTGTAGTTTTGCAAATGCCTTGGCGACGAGTTTTGTAATGTCGTCCATTGCTCTTTTGCCTTCCGGACAGAACTCGCAATCGTCTAATATTTTTTTGACAAAATCTTCATAGTCCATGCTTGGGGCGAAAGTCTGCTTTATCTTGCCAAAAGTCTTTCCGCTGTCTGGAATCAATACGCTGATGTTGTATAAGCCTGGAATTATAGAGGGTAAAACTCTTGTTCCTTCAAGATACTCGGCTGGAAAGAATTCTTTTGGGTGTCTTGCACAAAGATTTATTCCTTCGCTGCTGCCGGCTCTGTCACAAAGTCTGCCAGGTGTTAATGTGTTTGTACCAATCAAGGCCGCTATGAAGTCCGGCGCTCCGCAAAAAACGGGTAGTCCGTCCTGCAAGCCGCATAGTACGGCTGTTTTTTTTTCAAGTTTTCCCGCCAATGTTCCAGGCATGGCGAACGGGGGCATTTTTGCAACGGGAATCCCTGCGCAAGAAAGACTTTCGTCCGTCCAATATATATTGTTGTATCTTTTTTCTGGCAGTATGGTTGTCGCATTTCCCGTTAGTTGCCATATAAGATATTCAGGCCCGGACAGTATAAAGGTGGATTTGTTCCAATCATCAGGATATATTTCTTTGAACAACCCAAGCCTTGGAATAAAAAGGGATTCCTGTGCGGCAGTTCCTTTAAGGTTTTGTGTTATGGATTCCGCCAGCTTTTTGTCCGGGTTTTCATTCCAAAGAAGGATTCTTCCTGTGTCGGATACCAAGGTAGGGCCGTTCCCTGAGATGCATATTCCTTGTGGAACTGCTTGGGGACAATCGGCTGCAAGTTTTTTTGCCGCAAGGATGAAAGAGTCGAACCAGGATGGATTTTTTTCAGGAAACCTTATGCGTGCATATGATAAAACTTCCCCCGCATGATTTACAAGTGCTGTTTTTATTGAGGAAGTTCCGATGTCCGCGCAAAGAACGGCGCCTTTCATCAGTCACGCTTAACCAGTTTTTCTA
>JAZSMM010000295.1:0-11034 GCA_045535895.1 Treponema sp. | reverse complement strand
CCTAAAAAGAACTTTCGCATTGTCGTCATACCCGCACAATGCATAGCAGTCTGCCATTTCCGCCAAAACAGCCGCAACGTCAGACATTCTGGAAACCGCTTCCATTAAAGAATTTGCTTCTCCAAGACAACTTAAAGCTGTTTCGTAGTCGCCCAATTCCTTGTAGCAAAGACCTGCCTTGCGGAATGCCTCTGCTTTTTGCAAGGGATGATGATCTTGCAAAAGTTGTTGGTAGTTTTCCAATGCAAGGGTAAAAATCCCTTTGCGTACGGCATACATTGTGCGTTCGTGTGCTAGAGCATCCTTGCCTGCAATGTCTTTTACAAAGTGCTTCCAGTGGGCAATAAGTTGTTCCCCTCTTTCAAACGGCGTTGATATGAAAGCCATCCTTGTAATCAAGTCTATCCAATAGTTTACGCATCTGATTGCAAAGAGAATTTCTTTGTTTTCCAAGTCGTCCGTAAGAGCATCTTCTAAAATAGGTTTTGCTCGCACAGGATCTCCGTTTTTTAGAAATTCATATGCTTGGAACAGTCCGTAATCTGGTTGGTTACTCATAGCTGTTGCTTTTTATTATACAAATAAACTTGCTTTAGTCAATTGTGAACTGGAATTTTTGCCAATGAGGGCATAATTTATATTATGTTTTAATGTTATTAGTCAAGATGTTTTTGCCGAAATTAATAAAAAAACACGAAAAATAAAAAAAATTATGTGTTTTGTGTTTGGTTTTTACCGCTTTGAAAAAACTTGAATGCAAACTTATTTACATATTTTATATCATTTGTTACTATATATTGACTATGAAACCTGTTTTTCTTGCCCCTTCGTTGTTGTCTGCGGATTTTTCAAAGCTGGGTCTTGCTTTGGAACAGATAGAAAAAAAGAAGGCGGATTTTGTTCATATTGATGTGATGGACGGTTCCTTTGTTCCTTCCATATCTTACGGGCAGCCCGTGGTAAGGTCTTTGCGTCCCTTTACAAAGGTTCCTTTTGATGTGCATTTGATGGTTCGCCATCCTGAACGCCAGATAGAGTCTTTTGCAGCCTGCGGTGCGGACATGATAACCTTTCATTGGGAGGCGGCGGTTCATCATCATGCCATTGCAAGCCGCATACATGAGTTGGGCAAAAAAGCCGGCGTTGCAATAGTGCCTTCCACTCCTGTTTTTGTGTTGAATGAAATACTTCCTTTTGTGGATGTCGTCCTTGTCATGTCCGTGAACCCGGGTGCCGGCGGGCAAGTTTTTATCCCTGGAAGCCTAAAGAAAATAAAAGAACTTGTGAGAATTCGTGAAGAAAACAGTTTTTCCTATCTTGTTTCCGTGGACGGAGGAATCAACAAAGAAACTGCAAGTCTTGTTTGTGAAAGCGGTGTCGATATTATAGTATCAGGTTCGTCTTTTTTTGACGGCTCCCTTGTTCTTGAAGCAAAAAAATAAGAGGTTGAAGAATGGTTAGAAATATTAGACTTTTAACATGCGTTTGTTTGATTTCTTTTTTTGGTGTAATATTTCCTGTTTTTTCTGATGAAAGCAAAGCGGAAATGGCGTTGTTGCAAGGCTATGATGCCTTCCGCAACGAGGACTGGGTTTCTGCCTTGTTCTTTTTCCGCAGGGCTGTTGCCGTGCAGGAAGCTCCGGAAGAAACATGGTATATGCTTATTCTTTCAGAAATGTTCGCAGAAGATTATTCCGCCGCCATCCAGGATTGCGATATGTTTATAAAAAAATTCCCTTCCGGTTCTTATTATCCGTTGGCTTTGTACCAACGTGGAAGGGCGTTGTATTGCATTGGGCAATATGACGAATCTGTTTCGCAACTGACAGAGTTTTGCCATCTTTACCCGGACCACGAAATGTATGCTTCTGCTTTGTTTTGGATAGCGGAATCTTTTTTCAGTGAATACAATTATTCTGCCGCAAAGGTCTTGTATGAAAGGATTGTGACGGATTTTTTTAGGGATGCCAAGTCCGTTGACGCACAGGCAAGACTTAGAACAATAGGCCAGGCGGAAAGAGAGGAAAAACTTTTGTATCTTCTCAAAGTCACAGGCGAAGAATATCTTGCTTCCAGGGAAGAATATGAAAGACAGTTGCGCCAATATCAATCGGAAGACTCCATCGGTCTTCACGACCAAATCCAAAAAAAAGACGAGGAATTGGAGCTGCTTCAAAGTGAGTTGGAAGAACTTGACTCAAGGAATCTGGAGTTGGAAAAACGAGTTCAAGAACTCGAAGGACAAAATCGCGATTTGCAGTTGACGGCGGAAGAAGCCAGACGTGTCGCTGCGGATGTGGCCGTGGCGGCGGGAAAATCAGTCAGAGAGGCCCAAGAAGCAGGAGCTGCGGCTGTGGCTGCTGCTGCGGAGCAGGCTGCTGCTGCCGTTCAACAACAGGCTGTCTCCAACGCCGCTATGGAAGACGAACCTAAAAAAGAAGAGAAACCCGTTGATTTTGGGAAGGAATATCCTGAAATAGAGGAGTTAAAACGCAAGGCTGCGGAACTTCAACGATTGCTTGAACAAAAGTCCGTTGGAAAGCCTGCTGCAGGAGAAGAAAAATGATGAAATCTTTTGGTTTGATTAAGAAAGTCTTTTGGGGTTGTTTTTTGTTTGTTGTGGGTGCTGCCGTTTTTGCCGGCAACATAGAACTTGTCCAGGGAAGTTTTGTTCTTGAATTAATGGAAGACAGCGGAACTTTTTCCCTCGCATACCAAGGCAGCGACGGAAAAAAGACGGAATTCTTTGCGTCCCATGACGAATTTTCCTCTACATTTTTTGCAGCGAAAATAAAAAACACTATATACAAGTTGGGAAGAGACTCTTCCGTTAAATTTTCAATTTATGAAGAAAATGGTTCCGCTGGAATTAAATATGAGATAGGTAAAGACATAGAGATTTTCGCGGATTTTTCCTTTTGCCCGGAGTTTGACGGAGCGACGAAAGGTGCGATAAAAGTGGAGGTTTCTGTTCACAACCTTTCAGTAGAAGCCAAAACGGTGTCTTTGAAAGGTGTCTTCGACACTTGCCTTGGAGAGAATTCCGGCAACCATTTTGCCACCGCACGAATGCCTTTCATCGACAAAGAAGTAGGTTTTCGTTCCATGTATAACGACAAATGGATTCGTTCCTCTAACGGCAAGCAGGCGTTGCAGTTCTTGTTCGCCGGAGCCGGCATAACTGTTCCTCAAAACGTCTCTTTGGCAAACAAGGATGTCATTGGAGGTGTCCAATGGTTTCCGCAAGCAAAGGAAGGGCGCAGTTTTAACTCTGTGTTTTCATATAACAATTCAGCCGTGGGTGTTCTATGGAATCCAATGACCGTTTCTCCTATGACAAAGAGTTCCATATGCTTTTATATTTCCTATTCCACGGCCGGCGTTCTTCCTCCTGATTCCGCTTTCTTGGGCGACAAACCAATACATTCTTCGCTGAATGAAAACGACGAGGTTGTCTATAAAGACGAGTATGGAGTGACTTACACGGTAGGCGCTCTTTCGGATTCCCAGCTTGACCCCAAGTATATAGAGGATTTGCTCAACCGTATTCGTTGGCTAGAGGCTGAACCTGAAAATGTTGACAGGAACGAAATTTTGCAGTTGAACGCAGAGCTGGATGCCATACTAGAAAAAAAAAGGCGGCTGTAGGGTATGTCGTCTAGGAGTTTGCTCCAACAAGCAAAAAAACTTCTTCGTTCTCGGCGATTTTCTGATGTGGTCAAGTTGTTGCAAAACAACGAGTTGAACTACCACGAATCCTTTGATTACCATTATATGATGGGCGTGGCCTGTATGTATCTTGGTGATATTGGAGGGGCTGCCAGGTGTTTTGATTCTGCTCGTAGGATTTCCGTGCTGGACACAAGGTTGCTTGTGGCCCAGGCGGCTTTGTTTTTGCGACGCGGGGACACTGGCAGGGCTGTGGAATATTATCTGGATATATTGGACAACGAGCCTTCCAATAAAATTGCTTTGGAAGCCTTGGACTTTATTCGTAGGCAGGGTACTCCGGAGGTTATCTCCGAATGGGTTTCTTCTGGAAGAATAAAAAAATTCTATCCTCCATTGGGCATAAATCCTGTTTTCATAAAATTTACGGTTTTTTTTGCAGCGTTGGTAGTCCTTGTCGGTGCTTGCGGCATTTTCCTTTCTTACAGGAAATCCCTTGAACCTCCGCCCAGAGGTGATTTGACCGCTTTTGTTCTTTCTGTTGACGAAAAAAACAATGCATTGCAGCAGGATATGTCCGCCGAAGTGTATAGATATATTCTTAATTCCCGTCAAGTGAACGAATCCTATGCAAAGGCTTTGTCTTGTTTCCAGCAATACAAAGACAACGAGGCATTGGTAGAAATAAATCGCATTTTGAATTCCAATGCATCTGCCGCCATAAAACACAACGTCCAGTTGCTAAAAGAACGTCTTTCAGATCCGACTTTTGACACTATAAAAGACAGCTTCTCATATTCACAAGTGGCGGAAGACCCTTATTTATATATTGATTGTTGGGTTTCGTGGTCGGGGCGCATTGCCAATGCAGTTTCTACAGACTCGTCATTTACTTGTGATTTGCTGGTAGGTTATGAGAACCAAAAAAAAGTGGAGGGGATTGTTCCTCTTGTTTTTGACGGAGCTATGGACATAGACCCTGTTTTACCGGTGCGTGTCCTTGGAAGGTTAGAAGTTGTGGATGGCAAACTGAATTTGATTGGAAAATCGATATATCAACCGTTGGACGGAAACTCTTTGTGAAGATATTTTTGAAAAAAAAAGCATTTTTTTGTAAATATACACCTATAATATAATACGGGAGGAAATAAGGTGGCAAAAACAATGGAAGAATTGAATCATCCGGCTGATATGTCGGAAAAATTGAAGGCTTTGGAGGCGGCTAGGCTTCAGATTGAAAAACAGTTTGGTTCTGGTTCCTTGATGAAGTTGGGGACAAGTACTGATGTGTCAGGATTGGAGGTCGTGCCTTCCGGTTCTATATTGCTTGACGAGGCGTTGGGTGTAGGAGGTTATCCGAAAGGTCGCATAATAGAAATGTATGGACCGGAATCTTCTGGAAAGACAACTCTTGCATTGCATGCAATTGCAGAAGCACAAAAGATGGGCGGGATTGCGGCTTTTATTGACGCAGAGCATGCCTTGGACCCGGTTTATGCGAAGAACCTTGGCGTGAACATTGACGAACTTTGGGTGTCCCAGCCAGACACAGGGGAACAGGCTCTGGAAATAGCGGAAAGCCTTGTTCGTTCAGGTGCGGTTGACATAATCGTTGTGGATTCCGTGGCGGCTCTTACACCACAGGCGGAAATCGAGGGTGACATGGGGGATTCCCACATGGGATTGCAAGCACGCCTTATGAGCCAGGCTTTACGAAAACTTACAGCCATCATTGGTAAGTCCAAGTGTATTCTTGTGTTTATAAACCAAATCCGCATGAAAATCGGCGTGATGTTCGGCAACCCGGAAACTACCACTGGTGGCAACGCCCTTAAATTTTATTCTTCCGTCCGCTTGGAAATCCGGCGTATAGAATCCATAGATGCGAAGGGGGCTGAAGATGCTGTGGGAAATCGAGTGCGTGTGAAAGTTGTCAAGAACAAAGTCGCCCCGCCGTTCCGAAAAGTGGAACTGGACATCTACTTTGGCAAAGGCGTGTCGGCAATAGCAAGCCTTTTGGATGCCGCTGTAAAGTATGGGTTGATAGACAAAAAAGGTGCTTGGTACACCACCGAGACAGAGAAAGTTGGACAGGGCAGGGAGAATGCGATAGCGTTCCTTGAGCAGAACAAGGACTTTACCCGTGACATAGAGGTCAAACTTAGGGAAAAGATGTTCCCCGGTCAAGTCTTGAAGGTCAAGGAAAAGAATCCTGCCAACAAGCCTGCAAAGGTTGCCGCTGCGACAGCCGGTACTGCGGCAGATTCTTCTGCTGCTGCGTCTTCAACTTCGACTTCCGATGCGTTGTTCTGACAAGGCGTCGCCAGTTGTCTTGGGACTTGGGTCCAACAAACCTTTTGAAGGGCTGGCTCCTGTTGAGCTTTTGAACAAGGCCTGCGACCTTTTGGGAGGCAGGCTTTGTTGTATGTCTTGTTCTTCTGTCTATGTTTCAGATGCCATGTATTATCCAGATCAGGCTGATTTTTACAACATGGCTGTGCTTGGTATGTTTGCCGGTTTGCCGGAAGAACTTCTTTCTTTTACCCAAGGCATAGAATCCCGTCTTGGTCGAAACCGCCTGGAGGAATTTCGCAACGGACCTAGGAGCATGGACATAGATATAGAATTTTTTGGTTCCGCTAAAATAAATTCACCGTTGCTCCAAATTCCCCATCCTCGGGTTCAAGAAAGAGCATTTGTGCTTGTGCCTATGCTTGAGATTTTGCAGAAAAATACCGAACCTATATATACGGGCTTTGTGGACGTGGACTTTTATAAAAACTGTTTGCGGCGGTTGCCAAATCAGAATGTACGCAAACTTGATTTGCCTCGTTTTCGTCTGGTTGAAGGATAGAATTTCTTAAAATTTGCCCGAAGGAGTCGTTTTATGGAACACAATCCAGAGCAAAATTCTGTTGTGCAGCAGGATGATGGTTCAGGAAAGCATTTTGTGCTGGAAGATTTTGACGGACCTCTTGATGTTTTGTTGTTTTTGATAAAAAAGAACGAAGTCAACATCTACGACATTCCCATAGCTCAAATTACAGAGCAGTTCCTTGAATATCTGGATTATGCAGTTACACCTGATTTGGACAACCTGACGGATTTTTATTCCATGGCGGCGGATTTGCTTTATATCAAGTCAAGAATGCTTTTGCCTATTGAAGTTTCTTTCGGGGAAGACGAACTGGAAGATCCAAGGCAGGAATTGGTTGAAAAACTGATTGAATATCAAAAATTCAAGAAATTGTCTGTTTTGATGGAAGAAAAGGAAGGCGAAAACGAATGGAGCATAGAGCGAAAAAAAATCCAAAGGGTTCTTCCTTTTGAGGAGGACGACTTGTGGGAACGTGTGGATACATGGGATTTGCTCCAGGATATGCAGAAGATTTTTAAAGGTATGGTTTCATCATATTCGTCGGAAAAAATCCTTGACATGTATGAGGAAATTTCTGTGAATGAAAAAATAACATTGATGAATGAATTTTTGGAAAGCAAAGGCGAGTGTTTTTTCACAGATTTGATTATCCGGAAAGGGAATGTAATGGACGTAATTTGTGCTTTCATGGCCATATTGGAAGCTGTGAAATTCAAGATGGCGAGCATTTACCAAAACAGGATGTTTGGTGACATAAAGATTTGCCCGTATCAGGCTGCTTGATTCTTGTTGAGCAAGATGTTTGTGAGGTTTTTTTGTGAGCGTGGATGTAAATTTAGATAAGGAAACGGCTCTTGTAGAAGCGATTTTGTTCTTGGAGTCCGAACCTCAAAGTGAAGGTTCTTTGGCAAGAATTTCGGATATTTCAAAAGACGTAGTTGAACTTGCTTTGGAAAGATTAAAAGAAAAATACAGTGCCGCCGACACGGGCATAGAACTGATTCAGATTTCCGGAGGCTGGGCTTTCAGTCCGAAAAAAGAGTTGTGGAATTTCCTCAAAGAACGCTACGGAAAGAAAAATGAAGGCAGACTTTCCAGGGCGGCGATGGAAACTCTTTCCATAATTGCGTATTCCCAACCTGTCACAAGGGCGGAGATAGAGGCGATACGCGGAGTTTCGGCGGACAATATGATTCGTCTTCTTGTTGAAAAAGACCTTGTAAAAGAAGTTGGGAAAAAAGATGTTCCTGGAAAACCCGTGCAGTTTGGGACGACAAAAGAATTTTTGAGGTTTTTCAGGCTGAACAGCATTGCGGATTTGCCGCGCCTTGATGAAAAAGAAAACGAGAGGTTTGAACTTGCCCGTTGATGAAAAAGATAAAGCCGTTAGTATGTCTGAATCTGTCCGCCTGCAAGTGTATCTTGCCCACAGTGGCGTTGCGAGCAGGAGAGCCTGTGAGCGATTGATTGCAGAAGGCAGGGTTTCTGTGAACGGTTGTGTTGTCACTCAGCCAGGGACAAAGGTTGTTTTGTCTGATTCTGTTTGTTTGGACGGCAGCCCCGTGAAGTTGGAGAAAAGCAAAAGATATGTCCTTTTGAACAAGCCCGCAGGCTACGTTTGTTCCATGTCCGATGAAAAAGGGAGGACCACTGCGTGGGATTTACTTTCCCCTCATTTTTCGGAGCGGTTGTACAATGTTGGCAGATTGGATATGTTTTCTTCAGGGCTTGTGTTGTTTACCAACGACGGTGATTTTGCGGCAAAGATTTCGCATCCTTCATCTGAAATAGAAAAAGAATATATTGTGGAGACAAGTTTGCCTTTTCCGGAAGATTTACCAAAAAGATTTGTGAAAGGCATTCGGATAGAAAATGTTTTTTACCGTTGTATTTCTGCGCAGGTGCTGGGATCTCGCAAACTGAAGATAACACTTGTTGAAGGGAAAAACAGGGAGATACGACGTGTGTTTGAGTTTTTTCAGGTTGGGATAAGGCGTCTTTGCCGTGTTAGGATTGGGCAGCTTGAAATCGAAGAATTGGAAGAAGGAAAGTACAGGGAGTTGACCAGTGAGGAAGTGGCATCTCTAGTGAATGGATATGGGAGGCATGATTATGGTGGTGGCTATTGACGGACCTGCCGGGTCCGGGAAAAGCACAGTGGCTCGCTTGATTGCAGACAGGCTTGGCATAACATTTTTGAATTCGGGCAGTTTTTATAGAGGAATAACCCTTTTTTTGCTGGAAAACAATGTGGATTTGACAAATTATGACAATGTTTTGGACTTTGCAAAAAAACTGGAACTTGATTATGTGGATTCACGGCTTGTTGTCAACGGTCGGGATGTGGAAGATTTGTTGCACAGTGATATAGTTGACGCCAACGCCTCGCAGGTTTCGTCTATTGTGCCTTTGCGCCATGTTGTGAACGACAAAATACGGCATGTCACAAAATCGCTTAGTATTGTCTGTGAAGGTCGTGACATGACAACTGTTGTGTTTCCGAATGCGGAGCACAAGTTTTATTTGGATGCCTCGTTGGATGTACAGGCGGAACGCCGGTTCAAACAAGGGGTAAGCAACCTTTCCCTGGAAGAAATCAAAGAGGCGATAAAAAAACGTGATGAGATGGACAAAAACAAGGCGGAAGGTTCGCTAAAAGTTGCCGATGATGCCATGTATATTGACACATCGGACTTGACCATTGAACAGGTTTGTGAGATAATAATTAATAAAATTCACTCATAAGGGTTTGTTATGGATAAGATGGAAGTGGAAAAGGATGAAATCCTCAATGAGGATGGTAGCATCCAAACACAATTGCAGGAAGAATATTTAAAAAGTATGGAGTCTCTTGAAGAGGGACAATTGGTGCAAGGAACCGTGATTCAGGTTACACAGGATCAGGTGTTTATTGATGTGGGCTATAAGTCGGAAGGAAAGATTCCTACATCGGAATTTGAACAGCTGCCCAAAGTCGGCGATACGGTTTCTGTTATTTTAGTGACAAAAGAAAATAAACACGGTGAAGTTATTGTTTCCAAGCAAAAGGCGGATCTTAAGCAGTTGTGGAAGACATTGCGTCAAGCGATGCAAGAAAAAACTCCCGTTGAAGGTACTATTGAAAAGGTTGTAAAGGGTGGATTTGATGTAAATATGGGAAGTGGAATAAAGGCATTCCTTCCTATAAGCCAGTCGGACAGCCAGAAAGTTGACAAACCGGAAAAACTTTTGGGTTTGAAAGGCAAGTTTTATGTGGAGCGACTTTATTCTGACAACAAAGCTAACGTTGTTGTAAACCGCCGCAAATATCTTGAAGAATCCATAGAAACCAATCGTGAGAATTTCTTTAATTCCGCATCAATTGGTGACACAGTGAAAGGAACAGTGAAAAGTTTTACAAGTTTTGGTGCTTTCATTGACTTGGGTGGTTTTGATGGTTTGCTTCATATAAACGACATGAGCTGGGGGCATGTAACTCGCCCTAAAGATTTTGTGAAAAAAGGGCAGGAGATAGAACTGAAGGTTATTCGCCTTGATCCTGCGGAAAAACGCATAAATCTTTCTTTAAAGCATTTTACAGAAGATCCGTGGCTTCATTTTGAGAACAAATACCATGTGGAAGATGTTGTAAAAGGAAAGGTCACAAAGTTGACCGACTTTGGTGCGTTCATTGAACTTGAAGAAGGAATTGAAGGTCTTGCCCATATAAGTGAGTTTTCATGGGTCAAGAAAATCAACAAGGCTTCTGACATGGTGAAAATAGGCGATGAAGTTGAATGCATGGTGCTAGGCTATGACATACAAGCTGGTCGTGTTTCTTTGGGCCTAAAGCAGGTCACGGAAAATCCATGGGATTCTATTGTCAAGAATTATCCGGTTGGAACACGCCTTACTCGAAAGGTTGTTAAGATTACCAATGCAGGGGCTTTTGTTGAGCTTGAAGAAGGAATAGACGGATTCCTTCATGGTGATGATTTGTCATGGACCAAAAAAGTTAAACATGTAAGCAGTGAACTTTCTGTTGGACAGGAAATAGAAGTTATGGTCATAGAAAATGACCCTGACAACAGAAGGATTAAACTTGGTGTTAAACAGCTTTCAGAAGATCCTTGGCAACTTTTCAGCACCACATATAAACCGGGTTCGACACTTGAAGGTGAAGTTGCTTCTATCACTGATTTTGGCGTTTTTGTTCGTGCTCCGAACGGAATTGAAGGGCTTGTGAATAAATCCAACCTTAGCGAAAGCCGTGACGAGCCTTTTGAGGAGGCGGTGAAAAAATACAACGTGGGCGACAAGATAAATGTCTATGTCGTTGACGTTAACCCGGAAAAGCAGAAAGTCGCTTTTTCTGTTAAGGAATTCAAGAAAAAACAGCAGCGTGATGAGATTTCGCAATATATGTCGTCTTCCAGTGATGGCGATGACGGTGCGAAGTCGGAGGCCAAGCGGTCTTAGGAAGACAATTAGAGCTCCCAACTCCTTGG
>JAZSMM010000245.1:0-1929 GCA_045535895.1 Treponema sp. | reverse complement strand
AAGTAATTGAAATTGAATTTTCCCTTGGCATGGCACTTGAAACTGACTACATGGAATTCCTTGTGTCGCTCAGGAGAATCCAAAACGAGCAAAGACAAGTTGCCCGTGAAATCCAAAGGTTGAAAAGAAATTTCAATTATTTGGTTGGATTGGACCCGAAAGTCCAGACCGATGTTTTTGACGCAGTGGTGGAAACGACAGACCATTTTGATGTGGGACCTTTCGTGGACTCACTGTTCTTTCTTGCACAAAATTCCAGTGTGGAGCTGAAGAAACTTTCCCTTGCGATGGAGGTCGCACAAAACCAACTTGATTTTTCCAGGAGATGGTTTTTGCCGAATGTCAGCTTGGACGGTTCCGTCAGTTTTTCCGGAAACAGCTATCCTTTAACTAGACCCGAATACACCATGAAAATCAAGGTTGACTTTGTAAACAACCCGTTCATCCCGACGAGTGCGTCCAGTGGTACGGGAGTCAAGAACGAAATGATAAATTCCGTGGATAATTCCTTTGGTGGCAACATTATGATGAATACGACTTACAAAGCTGACAAGGATTTGGCAGAAACAAGTTTGGCAATGCAGGAACAAAAATTTATCGAAACGAAGCGAAGAATATACGAAGAACTTGTCATGTTTGCTGAAAGTCATGACGACACCGAACAGGAAATAATATTCTTGGAAGACACCCTCGCAATCCAAGAGAAAAGATTAGGTTTTATGGAACTTCAGTTGGAAAACGGGGCGGTAAAACACATTGATTATCTGGAAGCTCTTATAGAGATAGCGGAGTTGAAAATTTCCATAGCCAACCAAAAAAATGAGTTGCATTCCACCCGGCAAGGAATTGAAATAATGGCCGGGATTCCTTTTGGAGGTTTAAAAGATGTCTGCAAAATATAAAGCGATTTTTATTTTGTCGCTAGCCCTTGTTTTTTTGTCATGCAAGGAAGACTTGCTCGTCCAAAATCAACAAGGACAAGTTGTTTCCGCGAAAATAATTACAGCGGAAAAATCAAAGGTTGACAAAGATTTCAGTAGTTTTGGTGTTGTTTCCTACAACACAAAGAACGATGTCACAACTCAAGTTCAAGGCGTGTTGTCCAGGATTTTGGTGAAGGACGGGGATTTTGTAACGGAAGGGAAAGTCATCGCCGTTATGAAAAACATTCAACTGGAAATACAGCTGGAGCAATCTGAAAATTCGGTGAAGGTGGCAGAAGCCGCCGTTTTTATGGCCCAGGCGGCCTTGCAGGAAGCAGAATTTGACGTGGAAAACCGGCTGCTGGACTTGGAGAAGATGGTTTTGCAAATACAACAACATCAACTGGAGCTTTCCGACTCACAGAATAAATTGAGCGACAGCATAAAGTTGTTCGAGGCCGGCGGGATTACCCAGAATGCCTTGGACGCTCAAAAGCTATCTGTAAAATCAATGGAAACCGATTTGCAGATTCTGGTTAAAAACCATGAAGCGGCTCAACTTGGACTGCGGGACTGCGACTTGTCTTCCGCCGGCTACCAGCCGTACTGCGATCTACAGGAAAGACGAAAGCAATTGATTGATTTGAATACACGTTCACACCAGGCTGAATTGGAGTCGGCAAGGGCAGGGTTGGAAAACGCAAGGAAGTCGTTGGATTCTTTGCTCCGCTTGAATTTGCAATTACAAGTTAAATCTCCTTGCACTGGGATAGTGGGTGCCCATTATTTTGAACAGGGAGAATTTGTGACGGAAAATGAAAAAATTTTCACAATTATGGATGTGTCCAATGTAAACGCCGTGTTTGACATCCAAGAAAATGACATAACATCTGTTTCCGTTGGCAATCCTATTCATATTGAAATCCCGTCCTTGAAGGAAAACATAACCGCCTGCATAAGCGAAATCTCTCCGTTGGCGGATGGCCAGACTGGTAATTTTACAGTC
>JAZSMM010000194.1:0-6760 GCA_045535895.1 Treponema sp. | reverse complement strand
TATCAACACGTCCGTAAAGGAATTGTCCATTGCCTGTTGAAACGCAACCTCATTCAACTTCAACAGCGCATCTATTTTTTCATCTTGATAATGGACGGACACGTCGCGAATTTCCACATCGAACGGAAAAGACAAGTTCATCTTCTCCAATTTCTCCATCGTGTTTATGTCCGTGTCTGAAGGACTACCGGACGAAGATGAAGAATCCGCCATTTGCATAAATTTTTCTACCAATGGTTCGTTTGAAAATGCATTGAATTCTAAAGCTATTCCACTCACAACAAGTTTTTTGAAAGCCGTCAGGAAATTTCCACTAAAAAAATCACCAAAATGATAAGTCAAAACGGCTTTGTCTATCTCCAGAAGAGGTGCATCCGCCAAAGCGTCGGAAACTACTATACCTTTTATGCGAAAAGCTGATAAAATGGAAGGCGAGATTGAAGTGTAGGATATACGAAGACCTGTTTTTTCCTCCACTTGGAGCAACAGGGAATCACGAAACTGGACAAGGGATTGTTCAAAACGCATGATTGCAGGACGTATCAACACCAAGGACACAAAAACAATTGCGATGAAGAGAACGCTGCTTATACCGATTTTGAGGATCCTGAACTTCATATATTTCTTGCTACTCTATCCAACACTATAGTAAATTTTCGGAAAAAATGGTAGGTGATTCATATGGTATTGCGTAATTTTATCGTATTTGAAGGAATAGATGGAGCCGGAACTTCCACACAACTGGAGTTGCTTAAAAGCAAGCTCCCTAAAGAAAAAACGCTCTTCACCGCAGAACCGACCGACAGCGCAACAGGGAAATTCCTGCGTTCCGTCTTGCGTGGAGACGTTGAACTTGCTCCGGGAACTACAGCATACCTTTTTGCGGCAGACAGGCACGAACATCTTTACGGCAAAGGCGGAATCATTGAATTCTGTGAAAACGGAGGAACAGTTATAACCGACAGGTATCTTTTTTCCAGTTTGGCCTACCAAAGCGCCTCCTGCGGGCGGGATTTGCCACGACAGCTAAACAGCTCTTTTCCGCTGCCTGAACATCTGTTTTTCTTTGACATAGAACCCTCTTTATCTCTAAACCGAATTGCAGACCGTGGTGTTACGGAGATTTATGAAAAACTGGATTTTTTGCAAAAAACCGCCAAGGAGTATAAGAGAGTCGTGGACGAGTACTCAGCCATTGGGGAATCAAGCGGCATGACAATCACAGTTATCGACGCGTCAAAATCCATGGAAAAAGTGGCTGAAAAAATATGGAGCGTGCTAAAAAATATGCCGATAATGAATCCGTGAAAACAAAATTCATTGTCGCATTCTTTATTTCGCTGCTTTGTCTACAATCAAGTTTCTCATATTTTGTGACGTTCAAGGAACAATACTACAAATTGTTCCATGTCCATTATCAACAGTATCCGGATGATGTGATGGAGAACATCTACTGGTTGGAAAAAGCTGTCGAGGCTGATTTCTGCAACCCTCAACATGCCCTTGCAAAGATA
This sequence comes from Treponema sp., assembly GCA_045535895.1. Lineage (GTDB taxonomy): Bacteria > Spirochaetota > Spirochaetia > Treponematales > Treponemataceae > Treponema_F. Next base: position 5,246 of record JAZSMM010000194.1, on the reverse strand, counting down.
AAGGACGAACAAGATTGGGAAAAGTATCGATACCTTTTTATGATGCACATAAACTTGAAATTAATTGAACAACACATGCGGTTGGGAAGAACATGGGACAAACAAGTTGCCTATTTCTACGACGCTCCTTGGAAAGAGGAATATCTTAGGGACTTGGAGAAAGCACAAAGTTGCTATCAGGCTGGTCTTTATTACTGGGAGGAAGCAAAGCTCTGGGCGGAAAAGGCAAGCGTGGGGAACTTTAAATTTTTAAACCTTGCGGAAATACAAAATTGGGAAGACGAATGCTTTAGAATAACAACCGGCAGCCTTGACTACGAAAAAATATTGAACAGAGAGATTAATCGGGTAAGGCAGGTTCAAGATGCTTTTCTTGCAATGGACGAAGAAACTTATTAAAATGTTTCCATGGCAACCGACATTTTTACGATAAAATATTCGCCTGTAAATCTAGGAACAGGAAAAACCGACATTCTTTTTTATGAGTCGGACTCCGCTCAAATCGTGAAGGAAGTCCTTGCAAGTACAAGCCAAAACACACCAAGGATTTTTGTAACCGACACAACCGTAATATCGCTACCACTTATGAAAGAATTTGCCAAAGCATTCGGCGTAACAAACACAACCCAAATAAAAAAAGATTGTGTTTTCAAATGCAAGACCGATGTGCTGGCAATCTTGGGTTCTGGGGAGCGACACAAAACCATAGGGAATGTACTTACCATAGTGAAAGCCGCTTTGGACAACGGGCTGCAACGTTCCAGTCTTTTTGTTGGAATTGGCGGCGGTGTCATCTGCGACATGACGGCCTTTGCGGCTTCCGTATTCAAACGAGGGGCAAAACTGGAATTAGTCCCAACCACCCTGCTTGCCATGGTGGACGCAGCCGTTGGAGGAAAAACCGGATGCGACTTTGGCACATACAAAAACATGCTGGGAACATTCTACCCAGCCTCGCGAATTCACGTGTTCAGCGGTTTTGTTCAGTTGTTGCCAGAGTCGGAATATCGTTCGGGACTGGCAGAAACATTAAAAACGGCAATGCTTTACGCACCAAAGTTATTCGATACGCTCCAGACACAACAGGATTCTGTTAAAAAGCGAAGTCCGGAAATTGTCCGTCAAATGGTTCGCCGTTGTGTAATTGCGAAAGCCAACATTGTAGAAAAAGATTTGACGGAAAACGGGCCGCGCATGCAATTGAACCTGGGACACACTTTTGGACATGCATTGGAAAGCATAGCCGGACTAGGGAGCATTCCACATGGCGATGCAGTCGCATGGGGAATTGGACGAGCAATGGAACTTTCACTGCGGCTGGGGCTGTGCGAAAAAGAATATCGTGATGAAATTTTCGGTGTGTTGCAGTCATATGGTTGGGAAACCAATCCAATTCATCCAGTGCTGGATTTGCCGGAACAAGACAAAACACAGGTCGTAGACTCCATCATAGACGCAATGAAAAAAGACAAGAAAAATGACTCGGATTCCATAAGATGCGTCCTTCAAAGAGATATAAACAGCACGGTAATACAAGAAGTTCAAGAATCGGACATAAAGGCTGTGCTGGAGGCATGAAGATGCGGGACATTTCAGGATACTTTGACTGGGCTGCGACTGCCCCCACAGACAATGACATAATCCAAGAATCGCAAGACATCGCCGCTGATTTTTTTGCAAATCCTTCCAGCCAGCACAAAAAAGGACTAGAAGCAAAACAAAAACTTTCGCAGGCACGGCAGACAGTTGCAAACACCTTGGCCGTTCCAATTGAAACCATTTTCTTTACCAGCGGCGGAACGGAAGCAAACCACATTCCCCTGCTTTCTCTGCTGCGGCGACCGGCGAAAGGTTCTGTTGTAATAAGCGCGATTGAGCATCCCTCCATCCGGGAACAGGCTGAAATGCTAAAGCACTGTGGTTGGAAAATAATACCAGCGGAAGTTGACACAAGGGGAATTGTAACGGCGCAAGCGGTAGAAAAAGCCCTTGCCGGTGACACGGTGCTTGTTTGCGTTATGGCTGTGAACAACGAAACAGGCGCAATACAGCCGATATATGAAATCGCCGACATGCTTTTTCGCCATGCAACGCAATCCGGTAAGCGACGAGTGAAGTTGCACGTGGACTGCGTTCAGGCCGCAGGTAAAATCCCATTCGCACTCAACCACAAAGGAATCGACAGCGCGGCGTTCAGCGCACATAAAATAGGCGGTCCCAGGGGAATTGGCATATTATATCTTTCCCAAAAGATAGACCCTTTTTTGAGAGGGGGCGGGCAAGAATCTGGAATCCGGAGCGGAACGGAAAACCTCTACGGCGCATGGGCAGTGGCAAAATGCATGGAAAAGTATTTTATTCCCTGCAAAAATGACAAAACACCAGCGGATTCTCCGCAAGCAGTTCGCTACAATGCACAGACGAAAGCCACGCAAAAATTCATGGAACAAATCCTTGCCACAAACAAGTGCAAAATAATCCCTGAACAACGAACCTCTCCGTCGGAATCTGGAAACTTTTCCCCGTGGATTGTCCAGGCGGCGTTCGACGGAATTCCCGGAGAAGCAATGGTACGATCGCTTTCCGAAAGAGGTTTTTACATATCCACAGGTTCTGCCTGTTCCGCCAAAAAACTTAATCGTCCCGTGCTGGAGGCAATGGGAATCCCGAAAGAAGATATGACAAACGCTGTTCGTTTTTCCTTTGGGCATAGAACAGAAGAACGGGACATGGAAAGATTGGTTGAAGTGATAAAGGAAGTTCTTGTTTCTTTGGTTTAAAACAAAGAGTTCTTTGATTGTACTAGCGGAAATACATAGTCTATGATATAATCCTTTATTATGGCTACGAAAAAATCAACAAACAAGCAAAGCACAAAGAAAGCGTCTTCCTCCACAAAGAAGACGACCAAAAAGCAGAAAAAAATAATTTTTATCTGCATCTGTATCGTTATTCTTGCAGTGCTAGCCCTTTACGTATGGGGTCCGCGAGAGCAGGTAATCATAGCTGTCTACGACCTAACAGGAGTGGTGTTGCCGGAGGCATTGCCTTGGGAATACAGCGAAGAAGGGAAAGAATTCGATCTTTCAACCCTTGTCAATTCAGTGTTGAACACAGAGCCTGCCAGTTCGCAAGACCGGCAAACAGTGTCGATAAGCGGCGACATCCCTGGCGGAATGGAAATTCCTGTGTGCTCCCATACCGCAGACAGCCATGAGATTCACAGTTACACGGGATTCACTCTGTGTTACCGCGAGAAATACGAACAGGCGGAATGGGTGGCTTACGAGATAAACAAGGACGAACTCAAAAAAGAAGCCAGCCGCACAGACGATTTTCGCTCTGACCCGTCAATTTCCACAGGCTCTGCAACGCCTGCTGATTACAAATCCTCCGGGTACGACCGCGGGCATCTTGCACCGGCCGCTGACATGGCCTTTAGCAAGGACGCAATGAGCGAGTCTTTTTTTATGAGCAACATGAGTCCACAAGTTCCAGGTTTAAATCGCGGGGCATGGAAAGATTTGGAAGCAGCCGTCCGTGAATGGGTGGAAACCCGCAACAGCATCTACATTGTCACAGGCCCGGTTCTTGACAAGGACACTTATCCAACAATCGGGGAGAATGTGGCGGTTCCAGAATATTACTACAAGGCGTTGTTCGCCCCAGAAGGCACAGACGGGAACGCCCAAATGATCGGGTTCCTTTTCTCAAACGAAAAGACCACGGAAGACTATCTTTATTATGCGGTTTCCGTTGATGAAATCGAACAACGCACTGGTTTGGATTTCTTTTCTGGATTGGAAGACACGGTAGAAACACAGCTTGAAAGTACTTTCGACGTGAAATTCTGGGCAGAAGAATAATGGGACTCAAAGAATCCGCCGCACATACCCATGAACACTGCACCCGATGCGAGGAGAAAAAAGGCGGATTTCACGGCGACCATATATGCTGCACACGCATAGAGCATCTTTCTGTAAAAGCCGGTGACGAACTTATCCTGGACGACATAAACCTCCACATTCATTGCGGAGAACTCACGGCGATAATCGGAAGGAACGGTGCAGGAAAGACAACATTTCTTCGCACCCTCCTAAACGAGATTCCCCATACAGGTGAAATCCATTTTATGAAAGATGGATGTTCCTGCACTTCCCGTCCACGGTTTGGATATGTTCCGCAAAAACTTTCGGTGTCGCAAGACAGTCCTGTTTCCGTTGGGGACTTGGTATTGGCGTGCTTGACCAACAGGCCGGTGTGGTTTCCTTGTAGGAAAAAAGACAAGGAGCTTGTACATCAAGTGCTTTCTGCAACCGACACGGAACATCTTGCAAACCGCCGAGTATGTGAGTTGTCCGGAGGCGAGATCCAGCGAGTTATGCTGGCATTGGCCATTCGTCCCTTGCCAGACATCCTGCTCTTAGATGAACCTGTATCCGGCGTGGACAGAACTGGACTTGCCGTTTTTTACAAATTGGTTTCTGATTTAAGGAAAAAACATGACATAACAATCCTGTTGATTTCCCATGATCTTGATTTGGTCGCTGAATATGCAGACAAAGTTGTGCTTATAGACCGAAAAATAGCAGCCCAAGGCAGCTATGAGCAAGTATTCCACTCGAAAGACTTTTCCCGCATTTTCGGTTCCATGGGGATTCACGAATGAACTGGTGGTACGCTTTTTTGGACGTTATTCTTCCAATGGAATGGCTGGAACCAGTTTTTATGAAAAACGCCTTCATGGCGATTCTTTTGGCTGCTCCTCTTTTCGGTGGCACAGGAAGTTTTGTTGTGTCAAACAAAATGGCTTTTTTTTCGGATGCGATTGGACATTCAGTGTTGACGGGAATAGCACTAGGAATGATTCTAGGAATAGACAACCCTGTTATTTCCATGGTGGCTTTCAGCCTTCTGCTTGGATTTCTGATAATAACTGTAAAAACAAAAACAAAAACTTCCGCAGACTCAATAACAGGCGTTTTTTCAGCGACGGCTTCAGCACTGGGAATTGTGCTGCTATCCTCAACAGGAAATTTCTCCAAATATCAAAAATACCTTATTGGCGACATACTCAGCATAAAACCACAGGAGATACTTTTATTGGCGACAGCAATGGGTGCAACGTTAATCGTGTGGACTTTGCTATACAACAAAATGCTTCTTGCCAATTTACACAGGACATTCGCACAAAGCCGTGGAATACGGGTTTTCGCCGTGGGACAAATTTTTTCTTTGCTGCCAGC
>JAZSMM010000164.1:0-1613 GCA_045535895.1 Treponema sp. | reverse complement strand
TGAGCAAGGCACGGAATTCTACTATACAATTTACGCCCAAAACCGCTACAACAATTCGTCTGCGGCAAGTTCCGTTGCGCTTGGATATGCACTTATTGCAGGCGCACCGGCACAAGTCAAGGATGTACATATTTCGGACGGGAGGGGAACAACCACGGACCAAATATCAATCGTCTGGTCTCCCGTTCAGTCCGACAAAGAAGTTACATATACAGTCTACAGGACAAGTTCAACAGACACATCCTTTTCCATTCTAAACACTACGACAGGAACAGATTTCACAGACAAAAAATCCCTAAAACCGGGAGTCTATTACTATTACCAGATTCAAGCCTCCGTTGTGGACGAATCAGGAACCGTATTGAAAAGCAAATTCTCCGCTTCTGGCCCTACAGACGAAAATCCTGCGGAAGGCTTTATCCTAAGCCCTCCTGCCACGGTGTTTGCCGAAAAAGAAAAAGGCAAAGGCGACATAATATCCTGGACACCCGCCATAGGTTCCAATGATGAACAGATGGAATACATATATGAAATTTATGGTGACAGTTCCCAGGACGGGGAATTCACCAATTTGCTAGAAACCGTTTCTGCCGTACAGCCGGACGAACAAGGTTACATCCGTTCCACAGTTCAACAGACGGCCGGATATTACAAAATCCGAACAACAAGAACACAACCTGCCATCAAAAGCAATCCAAGCACGGTTACGGCACCTTCACCCTTCCCCGCTGAAAGCACACAGGCCACGCGGCATGCAAATCTTGACTCTGAACACATGGCGGCAAACAGTTCCGGCGTGTATCCGGTAAAAATCTCATGGGCAAAACCTGTTGACGACAACCCAGCAGGTTATCATGTGTACCGTTCCACAAACAGTGAAAGCGGTTTCCGTAAACTCACGGAAGAACCGATTGCAGAACTTTTTTATATAGATGCAGACGACACAACAAAGGCGGGGAAAAAGTATTACTACAAAATACTTTCCGTAAACGCACTTGGGCAGGGTTCAATGTATTCAAATGTTGCAGAGGGCTACGGAGCTTTGACCCACGACCAATACATGAGGGAATACAACAAGACGCTGAAAAGTTCCCATAAGAAACTTACGTTAATGCACAAGTCCAACGACATGGACAAGTTGGGTTCAGAAACCAAGAATGGAACTATATCAGGCTCCGTAAAATACAACGCAAGCATCGCCGGTCTTGGTGCGGACATAACGATGTACTACGACAAATATGCGGATTTCTACATCGACAACAATCCTGCAAACGGCATCTATTTCTGTGTCACGGGAAACACAGACACGTCCGCCAACATGAGTGCCAACGGTTCCATGAGCGGAACTATGGTTTGCACGGGAATGTATCCTGGCAAAGTTTATTACGACAACATAGAGATAAAAGGTGGCGCTGCTGGAGGCGGAACCTACGGAATCGAACCAGAAGGATTTGCAAGACAAGAAGTCAGCTGGACTATAGGAGAAGAATGATGAAAAACAAAAAATCAAAAAAAATCTTTGTTAGACAAGCACTCTTTTTTACGGGTGTCTTCTTGGCAGTTTATTTGCTAGCTGGTTGTGCCGACCCAAGCCCGCTCACCGGAACATGGGC
>JAZSMM010000076.1:0-13577 GCA_045535895.1 Treponema sp. | reverse complement strand
ACCATTCATTGCGAGGTATTCAACATGATGTTTTCACCAATAGAAGTCCAAGAAACCGTCAATATGTTCATGCGCTACAAACTGGACGTACGAGCAATCACTATGGGCATTTCTTTACGGGACTGTGCCTGCGAGAACGGCAAGGAAAGTCGCCGTCGTATGAAGGAAAAAATCTTGCGCTACGCATCCAAACTTGTAAAAACAGGTCGTGCTATAGAAACAGAATTCGGGGTACCAATAATAAACAAGAGGATTGCCGTAACACCCATTTCCATGATTGCAGAACCAAGCGGTGAAAAAGACTATGTGGAATGGGCAGTAACCCTTGACCAATTGGCCAAAGAATTGGAAGTGGATTTTATCGGGGGGTTTTCTGCCCTTGTACAAAAAGGAATTACTCCAGGCGACAGCATTTTGTTGGAATCCATTCCAGAAGCCCTTGCCGTTACAGAAAGAGTTTGTTCGTCCGTAAACCTTGGAACAACCAAAAACGGAATAAACATGAACGCCGTACGTGACATGGGAAGAATAATAAAAGCAACCGCCGAAAGAACCAAAGAAAAAGACGGTCTTGGGTGCGCAAAATTGGTTGTGTTCTGCAACGCACCTGAAGACAACCCTTTCATGGCGGGTGCTTTCCATGGACCGGGCGAAGGAGACGCCGTTCTTTCAGTTGGTGTTTCTGGTCCAGGCGTGATAAAAGCGGCCTGCGAGGAATACCGCGGAAAACCCTTGGACGAAGTTGCGGACGGGATAAAAAAGATGGCGTTCAAAATCACACGCATGGGGCAGCTTGTGGGAACAGAAGCCGCAAAACGTCTTGGCGTGGACTTTGGCATTTTGGACTTGTCGCTTGCGCCTACGCCTTTTGTCGGAGATTCCGTGGCACGGATTCTGGAAGAACTTGGACTTGAATCGGCAGGAGCACCGGGAACAACAGCGGCCTTGGCAATGCTGACAGACATGGTGAAAAAAGGCGGAGTTATGGCAAGTACAAACGTGGGAGGCCTTTCGGGAGCGTTCATCCCTGTGTCCGAGGACGAAGGCATGATTGCCGCCGTAAAAGCGGGCTCAATAAATTTGGAAAAACTAGAAGCCATGACTTGTGTTTGTTCGGTAGGATTGGACATGATAGCCATCCCCGGCAACACAAGTGAATCCACCATAAGCGGAATAATTGCGGACGAAATGGCAATAGGCATGGTGAACAACAAGACGACCGCCGTACGTGTAATCCCTGTTCCGGGAAAAACTGCCGGGGAATGGGCGGAATTCGGGGGGTTGCTTGGTGGAGCTCCAATTATGCCGGTGAATCAGTTTTCCTGCGAAGCTTTTATCAAGCGGGGTGGTCGTATTCCTGCCCCAATCCATAGCTTTAGGAATTAATAAGGGAACCTCGAAAAACTTCAGTTTTTGGAGACACCCTAAAACCCGTTTTCCACCACAAACTTGTCCACCGTTGTCCAATAAAGTTCAGGGTTTACAGCCATGGCGTTGGCATGTTCGGCCCCCTGTACAACCAGTTTCTGCTTTTTAGAAGAAGAAGCGTTGTAAAGTTCGTCCAACATTTTAAAAGGCACAAAGGTGTCTCTGCTTCCGTGAATGAAAAGGGTTGGTGTAACTGAATTTGAAACAGCTTCTACGCAGTTTCCTTCGCCAAAAAAATAACCGGCACGCAGTTTTGTCACAAGGGAGGCAAATTGTAAAAGCGGAAAAACGGGCAAGCCGAACGATTTTTTCAACTGGTCGGCAAACTGGGCGTTTATGCTGGAATATCCGCAGTCTTCTATGACGGCACGAATGTTCACAGGCAAATCTTCTTCCCCGCTCACAAGCATTACGGTTGCGGCACCCATAGAAACCCCATGCAACAGAATCCGCGCATCTTTGTTTTTGCTTACCAAAAGTTCCGTCCATGCCAACACATCGTAATGTTCATGCCAGCCCATACCAATGTAACGACCTTCGCTAAACCCGTGGGCTCTTTGGTCCGGTACAAGGACGTTCCATCCTTTGTCATAATAGTGCTTGGCATAAGAGGCCAATGCCCCTGCCGCACTTTTATATCCGTGAACCAAAACCGCATATTTGTCGGAAGGTTTTTCCGCCGGAACAAAATAGGCGTGCAGGTTGAACCCGTCATGGCTTGTTATGTTTTCGTGTTCGCAGGATTCAAAAAGCCATTTTTCCTCTGGCGTGGGTTCAATTATCAGCGACTCGTCAGATTCACCTGGGTTTTCAACTACAAGGAGTTCTTCTTCTGCCTTTGGGTCAAGAGCAAATTTAAACATGAAATTTGCCCCGACAAAAAGGACGACTATCAAAATAACAGCAACTACACAAACAACATACATCACAATTCTTACTGGTTTTCGCATATAATGAAGTATATTCTTGTCACAAAACAAATGCAAAAAACGCACTCATCAATTCACTTGTATGGTCACACTTTTATGTTCCTGTGTGGAAGGAACCAGTACTGTAAGGTTCATCTTGCCTTTTTGCAAAGGAACAAACCACATAAAAGGCTGCGTCGTCGCTTGAAAAAATTCCCCGTTCACGTAAAGTTCCGCAAGCTCCCCGGAACCTGTACAATCCAACCGAATCTTCTGTGCTTGATTAGGAATAGAAGCATCGTATACGAAAACCGCACCGTCTTTGGGATATAAAATTTCCAAAGTTCCTTCAAAAAAAAGGTTTCCCACGTTGTTTCTTTCTCCCAGCCATCTTTGATATTCCTGTGGATAAGAAACCCTAATCGACCCATTTTCCATGCAGTGCCAATTGCATACAGCCGGTTTTTGCCGCCTCATAATTGCGACAAATTCCTGGGTGACGGCCGGGCAGATTGCAGAAGGCATCATGCCGGAAAGAGCGCACACATCCGTCTTTGCATAGTCCTGCGGCAAAGAAAAATGTTCCGCCCCGGAAGGATTTTCCTGCACAAGGTAATCCAATATTTTGCGTACAACTCCGGCGGGAATGGAACTTCCTGTTTCCTGCACAACCGTTTCTCCTGTGTGGCTTCCCATCCATACGCCCACGGTATAACGGCTGGTAGAACCCAACGCAATTATGTTTTGGAATTGATTTGACGTTCCTGTCTTGAATATCGCAGGATACGGAGTGTTGAAAACCTGCGCAAAACCAAACCCCAAAGACCTTGCCCGTCTGTCACAAAGAAAATCACAGATTATCGCCGTTGTGTCTTTCTTAAAAATTTGTTCGGCTTGTATTTTTTGTTCTTTGAGATCCGCTTCAAAAGAAAGCTGCGGAACTGTTCCGCCACGGGCAAAAACACTAAACGCCCTTACAAGTTCCAAAAGAGTCACTTCTCCGCTGCCCAAAGCCAAAGAAAGCCCCGTGCGTTCCCGTTCTTTTTGCAAAGAATCAAACCCAAGTTTTTCCAAAAAATCCATGTAATTGTCCACGCCCAGCCTATACAAAAGATAGACGGCAGGAATATTCAAGCTGGAAGCCAACGCAGTCCTCATTAAAACCGGTCCGTTGTACTGGTTGTTGAAATTCAACGGAACATAAACTTGCCCAGAACCAAAGTCCATGGGAACGTCCGCCAAAATATCGCTTGGTGAAAATCCGTTCTCCAAGGCCATGGCGTAAATAAATGGCTTCATCGTGCTGCCGCTTTGGTTGCGCACTGTAACGCCGTCAATTTGACCGCTGTTGTCGTTTTCAAAATTTCCGCCAGACCAAAGAAGTATTTGTCCTGTAACGTTGTCTATTGCAAGTGCAGCCCCATGGGAAAGTCGTGCTTGTTGGTGTAAATCCAACTGGGTGTTCACGTAATTTTCCGCACTTTCGGTGAGAGCGGCGGAAACCGAAAGTTTTAGCTCCGGTGGCATGATTTTTTTTGCCAAACGGTATTGATTATGCACGTAAAGAACAAAATGCGGCAACCGCATAGGATAAACGTAACGGCTTTTCATGGCAATTTGATCAAGCCATTGTTCTTGTTCAACATAAAAACCTGTCTGTTTGCCTATATCAATTGCAGCTTCATAAGAGACCAAGGGATTTTGCAAAGGGTTGTATTTTGCAGGCCTTCTTGGAATCACAGCCAAAGCATGAACCTGTGCATCTGAAAGCTCAGAAGGAGGAACACCAAAAAAAGTACGAGCAGCAGAACCAATTCCTTCTGCCTGCAATCCAAAAGGTAAGTTGTTAAGATAAAGTTCCAGAATTTTGTCTTTGTCCAACTTGGCTTCTATACGCAGAGCGTTCCATGCTTCTTTTATTTTGACAGCCACAGTAACGTCTTTTTCCGGGTTGCGAGGAACAACAAGCCTTGCCAACTGCATTGTTATGGTAGAAGCCCCGCTCACCGTCTTTTTTTCCGACACATTTTGAAAAAACGCACGAACTACAGCCTGTAAATCTATTCCGCCGTGCCTATAAAAGTGTTCGTCTTCTGCGGCAATAAAAACTTCTACAATCCTTGGTGGAATTTCTTGCAAACTATACCATTCCCGGCGCAAACCTTCTTCCAGCGGCAGAACTTGCAGCAACTCCCCGTTTTTGTCGTAAATCCGTGTGCTATAAGGGCGTTGCTCAAAATCCTTTAATTGCGGAAAAGGCAACGCCCACAAAAGCAGCTTAAAAAAAAGCCATGCCACCACCACTGTCAGTGCAAAGACAAAAACCCTGCGCCGCAGCACGGGTAAAGGCGGTCTTTTGTTCGGCAATCTTTTATTCGCTGATGACAAACACACCACCATTGGAACGCCCAAATATTTCTGGTTCGTACATGCATTCTGCTGTTGCGGAAGGTACGTTGAACTGTCCGTTACGAACGGCACGGAACATGAATTCCACCTGTTGCCTTCCCTTGCGGAACACATCCCAGAAATATTGCACTTCGTTGTCATAAATGTCTTGGGAAGAAAGTCCAAAGTTGTATTCATCGTAATAATAAGCCCAATCTCCAAGATATTCAGATTCACTTTCTTGGTTTGAACTCGTTCCCACGAACTGCTCCGTGGTGGCAAAAACAGCGTTAAGGACTTCTGAGCCAGACGGGATTGGGATGCGTGCGGCAACAAAGGTTCTGTCCTTTGTTGTGGAAATCGTTACCTTTGCCTTGTAAATTGAACCCGCTTTCAATTTTTTGTCCGCAACGATTTGTCCTGTTTTGACATCCACAATATCCACAAACACGCTTATTCCTTCATCCCGTGCCTCTTGCTCCTCTGCCGGAATTGGATACTTCATGGAAACGGTGTAAAAAAGATTTCCTACGCCGTCTTTGGAAATCTTCAGCGGAAGTTCTTTTTCCGGTTTGAACCCTTGCTCAAACAGCTGGTTTATCTCCAAAGTTTTTTCCGCAGGTTTGGAGGCGGCACCTTTGAACTCACCTTCCACAAGAGGTTTGCCGTCAAGAGTTGCTTCGGCATAAAAGTTTAGGTTCTCCAAGTTGTTCGCCTTTATGTAGGCTGCCACAGCCTCCAGAACCCTTGCGGTACTTGCGGTGTTCTTCCAGTAGCCGTTGCTAGCTTGCTGAATTTGGAGCAAATTATGCAAAAGCCTTCCGTTCATGTCGTCCGCATAGTCCAATGCGGTAAAGAACTGCAACAAAAGAGCATTGCGTTCGGACTCATCGTTGAAGAAAAGCCAAGGAGCAGAAACATACGCCGTGTCCGTAATGTCCACGCCACGGGTCGTGGGTCGTGAATGGGAACGAACTTGTTTTGCTACTTCTTTTGCTTTGTCATTTGCACCAATCTTTAGGTACATTAAACCACATAACGCTTTTTCAGAGAAACCAGCACGGCCGGAATCATTTATTTTGTCGATTTGTGCTTCTGTAACGTCTTCCAACTTGGAAATTACATAAAGAGAATAGGCTTGGATATAAGAATTATTCAAATATATGTTGTCCAATGCTTTGTCCCTGATGAAGCCAACCAAAGCCTTTATGTTTATGGAAGAAGGTATTTTTATGCCACGTTCCTTTGCACCGCCAATCAACTCGGCAAACCTCAACGTAGGCCCAAAGGCCGAATAATTGCTGTTCCTCCAATAAGGAAAGCCTCCGTCCGGTTTTTGGGTAGAAGCCCAACTTTTTATTTCAGCTTCTATCACTTTTTTAGGAGAAGAAACCTCGCTTTCCAGACCAAACACATCTATGTATTCGCCAAAATACATCAAAGGAATCAAAGAAGAACAACGTTGCTCCAAGCATCCATACGGATAACGGAAAACATAAGAAACAGCCTGTGTCAAAGTACCAAGACGTGTCGGGTCAAGACTTACAAAAAGCGTTCCGCTAGCATCGCTTGTACCTGTTGGCAGAACAACGGCTTCTTCCGCAAAGGCTTTCCCTTTTTTGGTGACATCCCCGGAAGAAACATCACCCACAGTTGTGACGGTCTCAAAAACATATGGACGGTCTATTTCCAGCGGTTTGATTATTCTTTCGTTTATCACGTCGGATTTCACCGTGAATATTACCGTGACAAAACCGTTCTCTTGTGCAGAAATGTCAAACATCAAAGGTTCTGTGCGTCCGTCGGCAACGTTTACGGTTTTTGTTGCCTGACCTTTTACAAATGCTTTTCCGGCTTTCCGTAAAATTCCGTCTTCTTCTGCTTCAATACCGGCTTCTTTTATCCCAGAAAGAATTTCCATGGAAACCGTCACCGAATGCGTTTTGCCGTCAAGGTTGGAAATGACAACTCCGGCATCGGACAAATCACCTTCACGCAACCGCCTGGGCAGGACATCTCGCACGCTTACAGGATTGTTCACAGTAACGGCATCTTCTGTAATCGCAAAATAACTGTCCAACATGCCAACCGCTGTCAGCCTATATTCCGTGAGGTTGTCGGGCAACTTGAAAGAATGGGTCACAGTTCCGTCCGGACCGGTGACAAGAACGGGAACAAAAACTGCGGTGGGGTCAAAGTTCTTGCGTTCGTTCATTTTGTCTCCGGCAGCTTTTGCCTTTGCGGCATCTCCACCATACAGATTGCGCGATTCATAAAGAACTGGGTCCATAAGCATGGAACGGTTATCACCGCCTGCAACGGCACTAAAGAACAAACCTTCACGGTAAAAATATTCCACAGGATTTGGAACATGGTAATTTATCAAGTCTATTACACCTCTGTCCACAGCCATAAGTGTAAGTTCTGCACCCGCCAAAGGCTGTCCGTCTTTTGTTGCAGAAAGAGTTACGGTGGCCGTTTCCCCAGGGCGGTAAGACATTTTGTCTTGCTTTACGGTTATGTCAAATTGCCTTGCACTTTTATCCACATGAACGGCAACAGCCCCGAAATATCCTTTGGGTTTGTCCAAATCAGGTGTGGAATAATCCTTTACAGGCTCTCCCGTACGCAAAGAATAAGAAGAAACCGTGACATAAACAACCGGCAAATAGCGGTCGCTAATGGGAACTTCCAGAACAGAAGTAGGCTCTGTCAATTGAATCAGTTCTTCGGAAAAAATACCTTCACGTTCAACCGTCATCAGATATGTTCCAGAAGGCAGCGGGCTTTGTAAAATAATCTGGGCGGTATCTCCAACTTGGTACAAATCCTTGTCGCAAATAAGCGTTATTTCTTGTGAATTGTCGCCGTAATAATAACTCCAGTCTGAACCACTTACATAAAAACTGCGTTCTGTTACAGCTGTACGCCCCAACTTGTCCTGTCCTGTAAGACGCAAAACATAAGCTCCGCCTTTTGGTGGGGTTACGGTCACTTTGCCTTGCAACGCAATGTCAATTGCAAAATCCTGTTCCGTCACCATTTCACGCACATATCGGGTAATCAACTGTCCGTTTACGCCCATTTGGCGTACTTGCTTCCAGTCTTCACGCAAAAGTTCCACTTTTATTTTACGGTCGTCCTTGCGAACGGGGAAAACACCGTCTGTAGGGCTGTCGTCTTCTGGAGTTACCAAAATATATTCAAATTCCAGTTTGTCGCCTTTTTTTGGAAACCCTTTTTTATTTTTTACCCCGGACAAACCAATGTAATATTGTGCCGGGTGGACAACAACACTTCCATTTGCGGAAATTGCCTGTCCTCCTGCGTCTGTAACGGTGGATTCCATTCTGTAAAGGTAAGGGCGACCTTGTATTTTTTCTCCACCAGAAAGCTGCGATGTAGAAGCATTCCCGCTTTCACCTAACACACCGTTTTCCGAGTTCAAGGCGGAACGTCCGTCATAGCCTTGCTTAGGGCCAAAAGTCAATCCTTCGTACTTTTTCCCGTCAGGAAAAAAAGACGTGGGTTCTCTGTACCAATTGCCGTACCAAGCAGCCCCTGCAAGACTTCCACCGCCAAGATAAGAAGCAAAAATATCAGCGGAAACACGGTCTCCGCTGTAATACGTCATTTGTGGCATTGCGACGGAAGACTCAAATCGCAGTCGCTCAAAAAACGCTACGGTAAAACTGATGCTTTGCGGACCAAATCCGCTGGAATCTGTTCGGCGGTAATTTATCACGTAAGAACCCGGTGTTAAATCCTCCGGCAATTCAAAAGTAGCAGTAAAACCTCCACTTTCCGAAGCCGTTCCTTGAACACGGGCCAACGGTTCTGCCTTCCATGTGTTCTGTGCCAGCTCAAGCACGTAGTTTTCCCTGTAAGGTTCGTACTGTCCAAGGGTCAGCGTGCGGTCTATCCCTCGCAACTGCAAAGTTTCCCCCGGTTTGTAAAGACCTCTGTCGGTGAACATGAAAGTCACCTGTTGAGAAGTTTGCGCGTCCTGAGGATTCCTTGTGCGTGCTGCATAGCTCCACAAACGGTTTCCAGAAGGTTCAAAAATCACCTTGTCGCCGTCTTTTTCTGCACTAAAGAATATTTGCCTTGTCTTGGGGTTTATCTCGCTTTTGCCAAAGTGAACAATTGCGACACCGTTTTTGTCCGTTTTTATTGTGGCGACTGCTTTTGCAGGCTCAATGTCAAATGGATTTTCTATTTGACTTTGATCCGAGAAAACGCCATCTTTTATCATTGCTTTCAAAGAGACACTGTGGCTTGGCGTAAACATTTTCACCGTTGCATTTTCCACAGGTTTTCCAGTGGAAAGACTTGTCACCACAACAATGGCGCGGTTGTAGCCGTAGCGGACTGTCATTCCCAAATCCGTCACTTGGATAATTTGCTCGTTGCGGCTGGTATATTCGTGTTTGCTTCCATTGTAGTCCGTATAGATGTAATCAATCGCCGCATTGAATTTCACCGCTCCAAACAAACCGGATTCTGTCCTGTTCAAAAAAGGAGATAAATCCACGGTTTTTATAACATGGGTATTTTTTGGAATGTCCGTCTTTTCTAAAACCACCGTCTCCGTTTTTCCCGCCGACTTTCCGGAAAGAGATTCCACCGTATAATATGAACCGGGGACAATGTTCTGGAAGTCAAACGCCATTTTGGGAGGAAACTGCGCCTCTAAAATGCTGCTTCCGTAGTCCTTAAAACCAACATAACTTGCCGCCTCTGGAACTGTGATTTCTTCTGGACCGCAAGGACTTTCGTAAAACCTGCCGTTTACGTCTGAAATTACATTCGCACCAATTGTAATCTTGTAGATTTGTCCAAAGGTAACGGGAAGTCCATAAACAATCAAATCAAAGCCACTAACAGCAAGGTTGTCTTTTGTCACGTTCATGGCTGGTTCTGTTGCGACCGCCGCAGCAATTTTTTCTAAGTCCGCCTCTTCTGCAATGCGATGACTGAACCGAAATGTGACAGGATTGGCATATTTGCTGTTGTTGTACCGGTAGGTACTTACATCCTTTAGCACAAAAGGCGTAAGCGTATGGAATTTATGGCTGTCGTCATCAGTGGAAGTGGGCAATGCGTTAGGTTCAGAACGTGCGCCGGCTTTCAGTGTAACGGTGATTGTGTTGTTTCCCGGTGGAGCTTTTTTAAGCGTAAGAACAAGTAGTTGCGGTTGCTTTTCATCCGGCTGCGAGGCAGTGAAAGCATATTCCGTTCCCGCTTCATCCGTTACAACAATGGACTTGGATATTTCCTTGGGTTCCACAGGATAGGAAAAGAACAACGCAATGGAACGGGCTTGCTCCGGCAACATGTCGTTGTTGTTTACCCAACCTCCGTCTTGAATAGTTTGATAACCCGGCGTTATAGAAAGCAACTTTAGTTCCTGTGTGCGGAAGGCAAAAACCTTTTCACCTGACAAAGGTGTTCCGTCCACAGAAACAATGTCGTCTGCCAATGTTACCGTGTACTCTCTTTGCGGCAAAGTTGCTTCTGTAGAGTCAAAACAAAGAAGGCTTGTTCCGTACCAACGGTAAACGCCTTCAAGGGCAGGTTCTATCTTCATGAATTTGGACGTAGAAGAACTTTCACCCAACTTTGCCACAGGAACAACAGGTTTGGAGAACTGCACATAAACCGCAGGAAATTTTACAGCCGAAGGGAGTTCTCCTGCCGGTTGCATGTCCATAACATAAAAAGAACCATCATTTGTCATAACTTTTTCCTTGTCAGAGCCTCCCTGGGCAGAAGCCTTTCCTTTGGAACAGCTGAAAATCAATATTGCAAAAAGACAACTAGCAAAAAATAAAAATGTGGATTTTTTCATATTATCACCTCTGTTAAAATATATATCTTAAAGAAAAAGAATCCCCAAAATTCCAGCCGGAATCAAATAGGCTGCAAACCACTCAAGGCGACCTTTTTTTATTATCTTCATCAACAATGCCAAAGCAAAGAATCCAAAGACAAAAGCGGCAATGCAACCTGCAACAACAGGAGCAAAGCCGACAGTACTTCCCATTTGTCCCAAATCCTTAGCTTCTAGCACAAAAGCCCCTAATATTGCAGGAATAGAAAGCAAAAAAGAAAATTCCCCGGCGGTGTTCCTGTCCACACCACAAAGCAAAGCACCTGCAATGGTACTTCCAGAACGAGAAATACCGGGCAACACGCCAAAACCTTGTGCCAAACCAACCAACAACCCCTGAACCGGCCGTACGGTTTTATGACCTGCATTCTCTTGAACCTGTTTTTCTTCTCTTTTTTGCGAAAGCCTGCCAGATAAAATCAACAGACCTGCCGTAACAATAAAACCTGCACAAACAACCTTTATTGGCATATCGGGAATTAAACCTGAAAAAACAACGCCAAAAATACCTGTAACAAGCGTTCCCAAAATCAACGCTGCAATCATGTTAAGCCCGTCGAAATCTTCCGGCAAAGAACGCCGGCAAATCCACCGCCCCAGAACACAAAGCAAGTACCAAATCTTTTTCCAAAAGAAAATCACAACAGCAGCCAATGTAGCCAAATGCAACATAACGTCAAAGACCAACGGAATGTCTTTTAAAGAAAAAAGTTCCTGTGCCACAGCCAAATGCCCCGAACTGGAAATCGGAAGGAATTCCGCAACACCTTGCAATATACCCAAAAGAATACCCTGAAAAACAGACATTAAAACCTCGTATTTATTTTTTGTTCACCACAGACACCAACCAGTCTTCCATGGTTTCGTCCTTGTTCCCTGTCTTGTCATACAGTTCAACCCAAAAATGCCACCTTTCCTTGTACTGGACATACCTGGAATTGCGACACCATTTTCCGCAAAGTCTTCCTGTCTTTACACCTTGCTCAAAAATTCCTTTGTCGTTTTCTGACAAAGCAAAATAAAACGACACAGGTAGAACAGAAAGCAATTCCTTAAACGTGATTTGGTAAAATCCACTTCCGGAAATGACTGCACGAAAAAGTTCCGGCTGAACACATGCAAGTTCCACAACAAACTTTGCGCCTTGGGAAAAACCGTAGCCAATTATATTTGTCTTGTCAATGCATTTGTTTTTTAGCACGACGTTTTGAATCAAAAGACTTGTACTATGCGGGTCGGTAAAATAATCTATACGTGACAACAGAACAAGCACAGCCGCCCCTTCTGGATAAATTTTCTTTTGGAACTCAGGATCTATAAAACGCCTGCCCATCTTTGTGACGGCTGTTCCTTTCTCGCAAGAACCGTGAAATGTTACAATGAGAGGAATTTTTGCGTTTTCGTTGTCCTTGTCGTTTTTAAATTTTTCCGGAAGATAAAGAAAATATTTATGCCCTGTAGGAAGTTCTTCGTACAACCATTTTGCATCTTGAAACGAATCCGCCACCCAAAAATACGCTGCGTCAAAAACAAGAGGCAAATCTTTTCTTGTGTACAGATTACTCGCAATAAAAAAACACAGACCCAAAAAAACAAGGACAGCAAGAACAACGAACAACAGTTTACAATGTTTGGAAAACCAGTTTCTTTTCATTTTATTTTGCTCCGCAAGGTGCAATATTTTATCACGTAAAACACTGGTTCTTCAACAATGAATTAAAATTGAATCAGTTTTTCTTAGACAAATGTAAAACAACTCAGTTTTCGTCAACATAGCGTTCTACACGCAAATGCAGTTTGTGCTTTTCCCTTAAAACGGCAATTCGTTTCATCATTTCAGATTTGTGGTGTGCGTCCAAGGCTTTTTGGTCACGCCAACGGTCAATTAAAAGAACTGTTTCCGGGTCTTCCATATGGAAAAAATATTCGTAACGCTCGTTGCCTTCTTCCGCACGCACCGCCGCCACAAGTCCAGAATCCATCATTTCTTGTGCAAATTGTCGTGCACTGCCATTTTTTCCTGTGTAGTACAAATTCACCGTTATGCTCATAATTACGTCTTCCCCTTTATAGTCGTTTCGTTACATGTAAATCCTACAGCATTGTAAATACAGCTGTCCAACGCCGTTTCTTTTAGCAAAAATGAATGAGGTTTCAAAACCTGCCTGCGAAAATCTTACACTTCATCTGGTTTCTGTCCCTCGTGAGAAAGCCACTTGCATTCGCCAAAACTTAAGTTTGTAAAAGTTGCTTTAAAAGAGGATTCTTCTGGACTACAAGCGTAAATTCCAAAGTTAATTTTTCCGTTGCCTTTCCACATGTGGCAAATCCGCATTTGCTTGAAAGTAATTCCATCTTCGGAACATTCAATGCAGTAATCATCTTCTCGGCGGCTAAAGCGATACCACATTGATTTTACATTTGCAGGAATTTCTGTTGTTGCCCAATCTGAATATCCGTTATTTGTAACAACACTTCCCAAATGTTGAAAACTTTGATTTTCGTATTCAATAGACGCTTTTAGCCAATTTTCTGAATCAAGATACATCACAATTCCACATTGATCAAATCGGCATTTGGAATCAAATTCAGTTTTTACCGTAAATGAAAAATATTTTTCTTCCGTTTCCATCTGAAAAACCGGTGCATTATCATTTCTAAAATGATAATAAGTTCTTTGCCACAAATCGGTGTGAGGTTTTGTAATAATTTCAATTTTGTCCGAAGTTACAGAATAACTTGCAGGTTCTCGCGTCCATTTAAATTGATTTAAGTTCATAATTTTCCCCTTTTTTTAAGCAAAGTACAAATCTTTTTTATGCAATAAAAAATCTTCAATATTTATATGAGTAATTCCATCATGAGAAAGATCTATTTTATCCAAAGACAAAACATATTTAGGTGAAGCATCTTTTATTGGTTTAAAAGCGTCAAATTCTCTTTTTATTGTTTCTTCATTA
>JAZSMM010000156.1:0-4280 GCA_045535895.1 Treponema sp. | reverse complement strand
TACTGAAACACAGTACTGTAATTGGAATGAAATAATACTTCCAATTATTCCTGAAAAGGACGACTATGTGGCAACTTGGTCCGGAAAGCTCCCTGGAGAAATAGTATATTTGCATGGAATAGACAATGACTTCTATGCAAGGTATGAATATTCTCCATTTACAAAAGAAGATATAAAATTCATTAATGGGTCGCAAATAATTGAATTAGAGGTAGTTGAAGGAGATAGTTACACTGTAATATGGGCAGATTCTTATGAGGGACAGGCATGTTTACAAAATCTTCTTTATGAAGATGGTTACGTAAATCCTCAAACATGTGATATAAAAGTAAGTATATATGACGAATCTGACAATTACTATTTTAAGGAACAAGATTCTGGTTATAATGCCCCAATAGTTTTTACTGCTACAAGTACAGGAAAATACTTTATTAAGATAGAACCATATTCTGAAGAAGGTTATGGATATTTTGCAATAAAAGTAGAACAATAAAGTGTTTATTCAATAAAAATGAGTAGATTGTAATATTCTAAAATCCATTCCCTCACGGGGGTAAGGCCTGGGAGGGCTGTCAATAATTGGCATCCGTGCCAATTATTGACGGCGAGTTTTTGCTTTGCAAAAACGTCGCGCACTTAAAAGCGGCCGACCTCCGTGTCGGCGTGGGGAATTGGCTTCCATGCCAATTATTGACGCCGAGTTTTGTTCCCCCTCGACAAACACAGGGAACAAAACGTCGCACACGTAAAAGCGGCCGACCTCCGTGTCGGCGTCGGGGAACGCCACCATTCCATCTTTCTATGCCCCGTGGAAAGCACCGACCGCCGTGCGAATAAAAACAGGAAACCGTACAATGAATAAAAGTAAGAAGCCGCAAGGGGAGAGGCGGCTGCAAGCAGAATCTGAGCACGCCGAAAAAAATTGCTGAAAGCAATTTTTTGAAGGCAATACCTTGGAGGGCTCAGCCTTCTGCTTGACAGACGCACTCCCCGGAAGGCTTCGCATTTTACTTACATGTCACGGCTTTATGTTTTTGCCTACGCACGGACGGGCGGGGTGATTCTATCGTTGGTTGACCTATCCCCTCAAAATCACTATGGTTAAAACATGGATTGGCTTGATTTGTCTTTGCCGGAACCCGGTTCAACTGTTGCGGTAGGAATGTCCGGTGGGGTGGATTCCACTTTAGTTGCAATGATGTTAAAAGAGCGGGGTTGCCGTGTTGTTGGAGTCACCATGTCAAGTTGGGCTAACGATATGGATTTGCCTCCTTCCAAGAACAATTGCCGGACTTCCTGCTATGGTCCAGACGAACAAATCGACATAAATCAATGCAAGGCTTTTTGTGCCGCAAATGAAATAGAGCATCATGTCGTTGATGTAAAAGAAGCCTACCACAAAGAAGTTTTGGAATATTTCAAAGCTGAATACCGTAGGGGAAGAACTCCAAATCCATGTGTCCGTTGCAATCCCACTGTAAAATTCGGTGCAATGTTGGAAGGTCTTAGAAGGACAGGCTGTGACTTTGATTATTTTTGTACAGGTCATTATGCACGACTTGTTCGTCCCGCCGATGATTTAAGGCGACTTTATTCAGACGGTTTTTTTTGTGGCGATGCACTGCGTCCCGTTATGATTGCTTCTTCCTGCGATGCTTTAAAGGATCAGGCGTATTTCTTGTGCCGTATTTCTTCTGAAATTCTGGAAAAGGTTCGCTTTCCTTTGGCTGGATATACAAAAAAACAAGTGTTTCAGATGGCGCAAGAAAGAAATCTTTCTGCCGCTTCCCGTGCGGAAAGTCAAGACTTTATTCCAGAAGAATATTTTGATATTATTTTTTCTGATGTGGAATCCATTCCCGGTGACATTGTTGACCTGTCGGGTAAAAAACTTGGAAGGCACAAGGGCATAGAACACTATACAATCGGACAGCGCAGAGGTCTCGGCGTAAGTTCCACCCGCCCATTGTACGTCCATTCAATCGATGCATCTCAAAACATTGTTGTTCTTGCCGGCAACGAAGACCTGCTTTGTCCGGCTCTTGTTGCACAAGACTGGATTTGGGCTGGCGGTTACGCTCCTTGCCATGGTTTTTATGCCAAGGTTAAGATTAGGCTTGCGTCAAAACCAACAGACGCATTTGTGGAACCAGTGAGTGACGAAACGTACAAAGTCGTATTCTTAAACCCTCAACGTGCTGTTGCTCCGGGGCAGGCAGTTGTAGTATACTTAGATGGAGTGATAGTGGGGGGCGGAATTATTTCCCAAGGAACAGAATGAAACGGATATATCTTGATTACAATGCAACGACACCTCTTTCATCGGAGGTTAAGGATTTTTTTGTTTCCGAGCTGGACAAATACGCCAACGGTTCAAGTCTGCATGAAGATGGACGAATTGTGGCAAAGGACATTGAAAAAGCCAGAAGCCAACTTGCATCTCTTGTGAATGCAAAACCGGAGGAAATTGTATTCACCTCCGGCGGTTCAGAATCCAACAACACAGTGTTCAATACGATGATTTCTTTGGCAAAAAAGAGTGGCAGAAATCTTATTGTGACCACCGCAATAGAACATCCTTGTGTAATGGAATCCGCCAATCGTCTGAGGCAGGATTTTGGCTTTGATGTGGTTTTTCTTCCTGTGGACGAATACGGTATCGTTAAAAAAGACTTTTATCTACAGGCTCTTGAAAAAAAACCACTTCTTGTTTCCATTATGACTGCCAACAATGAGATAGGAACGGTCCAGGACATAAAAGAGTTGTGTTCTTTAGCCCATGATTTTGGTTCTTTTTTTCATACGGACGCAGTTCAGGCTGCCGGTAAAATTCCCGTGGATTTGTCCGGCTGGAATGTAGATTATGCGACTTTTTCGGGTCATAAAATTTACGGTCCAAAGGGCGTAGGTGCTCTTTTTGTAAAAAAAGGATGCGTCTTGGAACCTTTCGTTCGTGGAGGGCATCAGGAGAAGGGGTTGCGCGCAGGAACATACAATGCGCCTGCCATTGCCGCATACGGTTTTGCAGCTGAGTTGGCAAAAAAAGATTTGGACGATTATGGTAAAAGAATGCGTTTTTTGCGCAACAAGCTTAGGGACGGTCTTTTGGCTTCGATTCCCGGTATTAAGATAAATGGACACCCCGAAAAAGTTCTGCCAAACACATTGGATGTTTCTTTCCCCGGAGCGGAGGGCGAGGCCATTTTGCTGCACCTGGACTTGATGGGCGTGTCCGCTTCTACAGGTTCCGCCTGTGCTTCTGCAAGTCTGGAACCTTCCCATGTTTTGTTGGCAACAGGACTTGGACCGGAGTTGGCACACGGTTCAATTAGGTTTAGTTTTGGAAAATACAATACAGAAGATGACGTGGACTACATATTGAAATCCTTTCCCCAAGTAATTGAGCGGCTTAGAAAGATGTCCACAGTGTCATGTTCAAAGTGAGGAAAAAATGGATTGGTTGTATTCGGATGTGGTGAAAGACCATTTTATGAATCCTAAGAATGTTCTTCTTGAAGATGAATCCCAGTGGCAGCATGACGGCCGTGGAATTGTCGGCAACATCAAGTGTGGCGACCAAATGCTGATTTTGCTCCGCATAAAAGACGATGTTATCCAGGATATTCGTTGGAAAACCTATGGGTGTGCAAGTGCAATTGCTTCTACTTCTATTTTGTCAGAAGCCGTAAAAGGAATGAAGTTGGAAGATGCGTACAAGTTGCGTCCCCAAGATATTGTCGCAAAATTAGGGGGCTTGCCTGCAAACAAAATCCATTGTTCCGTACTGGGTGACAAGGCCTTGCGCTCTGCCATTGACGATTATCTTGAAAAGCAAGGTAGACCGTCTCTTGCAGGCCAGGAGCAGGTAGAAGTGATTTGTCATTGCCTTAACGTGACCGACCGTGATTTGGAAGAAGCATACAAGGCAGGTGACCGTACTTGGGAACAACTTCAATCCCGTACAAAAATTGGCACCGGTTGCGGCGAATGTAAGCAGCGTGCTATGGAAAAGATGCACGAATTTGAGCATCTTTACGGTGAATAAGTCGATACGTCACCGTATGTCCAAAATATATGTCAAAGATGTTTCTTCGCCATTGATGTTTTTTGTTGAAATGTTCAAGGTGTTTTTCCCTTGGGAAAGTGTTACTTCTGCAAGAAACTGTTTTGTGTTGTTTGGATAAATATCTTTTACGTTGTAGGTTTTCTTCCCTGAAACTGTCAATTTTGTGTCCGTTCTCCCAAGCATGTCAAATGTGATGGTTTCTACCGCAGCTCCG
>JAZSMM010000199.1:0-2266 GCA_045535895.1 Treponema sp. | reverse complement strand
TCCGACTTGCGAAAATCCTAAAATGTGCGGACAGAATAAGCAACATGATAACCATGGGTTTTGTGACAGACCCTGCTTTTATAGAGCGTTATTGCGATGAAACCGAATTTTTTATGTTTCCCTTGGCGTTGGAAGTTGACTACAGAATGTACCAAGAACTTATAGAACTTGTGATGACCCGGCGAAAATACCTTGAAGATTCTGGTTATTTGGACAGAAAGAAGAAATAAAGAATGGCAAAGATTGTAACCCTTGGTGAAATAATGCTCAGATTGAAATCCCCTTCTTTTGAAAGGCTTTTTCAATCCCCAGTTTTGGAAGCCACTTTTGGCGGTGGCGAAGCTAACGTAGCCGTGTCTCTTGCCGTCTTGGGAATGGATTCACGCTATGTGACCGTTGTTCCGGACAACTCCATAGGGCAAGCCTGCATAAACGAAATACGTAAATATGGAGTGGACACAAGCCGGATAGTCAGGAAAAAGGACGGCAGACTTGGAATTTATTTTTTGGAGTCAGGTTCTTGTGGTCGTCCTTCTGTTGTGGTTTACGACAGGGAGCAAAGTTGTATTTCCCAAACTGTGCCGGCTGACTTTGACTGGGAAAAAATCTTTGCAGACGGTTCTTGGTTTCATGTTACGGGGATAACGCCTGCGATAAGCCAAAACGCAGCGGATTTTTGTTTGCAAGCCGTTGAGCAGGCAAAAAAAAGAGGTCTGACTGTTTCTGTGGACTTGAATTACAGAAAAAAACTGTGGAACTACGGCAAAACGGCTGTGCAGGTTATGACGGGATTGGTTGGTTGTGCCGACGTTCTTGTTGCCAATGAAGAAGACATTCAAAAAAGCCTTGGCATTGAATTGCATTCTGTTGATGTTGCAAAAGGCAACCTTGACACCAGCAGTTACAAACTTTTGGCAGAATCCGTTAAAAAACAATTTCCAAACATTGGCGTTGTGGCAATAACCTTGCGCGAAAGTTTTTCCGCAGACAAGAACGGTTGGAGCGCAATACTTTGCGGAAAAAGCGGGTTCTACAGTTCCAAAAAATATTTTGTGGAAGACATTGTAGACAGGGTTGGTGCAGGAGATGCTTTTGCCGCCGGTCTGATTTTTGCTTTGCATGAGTTTTCAGGCGACGAACAGAAAGCGTTGGAATTTGCCGTGGCTTGTTCTTGCCTAAAGCATACAATTCCCGGAGATTTTAATCTGGTGCGCAAGGAAGAAGTTCTTTCTTTGATGAAAGGCGACGGTTCCGGCCGCGTGCAACGGTAGCTTGGTGTGCAGTATGGATGTTGTCTTTGAAAAAATTCGTGAAGCAAAAATTATTCCTGTGATAAAGTTGGACTGTGTAGAAGAAGCCGTGCCCTTGGCAAAAGCCTTGCTAAAAGGCGGTATTCCCGTTGCAGAAGTGACGTTCCGCACAAAAGCCGCAGCCCAAGGGATTGCCGCAATACGATGTGAATTGCCGCAGATGCTTGTTGGAGCGGGTACTGTAATCAACGCAGAATATGCAAGGCAGGCTGTAAAAGCAGGAGCACAATTTGTGGTGGCCCCGGGGTTCAACGTGCAGGTGGTTGATTACGTAGTTGCCCAGGGAATAACGATGATACCCGGAGTTGCCACGCCTACGGAAATTGAGCAAGCACTTTGCAAAGACCTAGAGGTTTTAAAATTCTTTCCCGCCGAAGCCATGGGAGGAATAAAAACACTTTGCGCCCTTGCAGGTCCTTTTGCGAATGTAAAGTTTGTTCCCACAGGTGGAATAAATGAAAAAAACGCCCATGATTATCTAATGCAAAAAAACGTGCTTGCAGTTGGCGGTAGTTGGATGATAAGTAAAAATTTGGAACTTGTGACAAAGACGTGCCAAGATTTTTTGAAAAAATTTTTGTAAACGGAAAAAAAAGTTGAATTGCCCATAAAAAAATGTTAAGATTTAAAATATTTTTTGATAAAAGAGGGCGACATGTTCACAAGAAAACAGACAATGCATTTTTTTAAGGCGGTACTTTTTTTAGCCACAGTAATTTTTGCAAGCTGCTCCAACAATTTGGTTCAAAAGAAAAACGCCGAATTTGGCATAACGATAACGCTGCCGCAAGCGAGTTCCACCGAAAGCGTGGGGCGTGCCGCCGAAGGTGCAACTTGGAACATAAAAGCTCTGGTTGAAGACGCTGACGAAAAACCACTGCAAACCATAAACCGCACAGGTGCAAGCGGAAATACCGTTACGTTGAACTTTGACAAAGTTGGCGTAGGCAAAAAGG
>JAZSMM010000180.1:0-5833 GCA_045535895.1 Treponema sp. | reverse complement strand
TAAGAGAAAAAATGATAGAACAACTTTATAAGTTGGCATGAGGTGACAAATGAGGATAGTTGTACTGCACTTTTTGGATGCGCAGAATCAAAAACATTCTGGCATATTAAAAAAACTTGTAGAGGCCGCTTCAAAAAATGGACATCAAGTGGATTTGGTAAATGCAAATACAGATGGAGCTTCTTTCCGAATCACTCCGTATGAATATGTGGCAGTTGTCGCTTGCGCTGTAAGCCCTTTTAGTGGAAAAATTTCACCACAAATAGGAGAGGTGCTTTCCACCTGCGGAACTGCCAGCGGAAAAAAAGGATGTGCTCTTGTTCTTAAAAACCTGATGTTTTCGCAAAAAGCGTGTCGCAATTTGATGCGTGCAATGGAAAAAGAAGGCATGATGATAGATTATTTTGAAGTGATTGAAAGTGCAGACCATGCAAATTATGTTGGCAAAAAACTGGGCTGATTTGACATTCCAAAAGACGGAAAAAACAATTGGAAGACTGTTATAAAATACTCGGAATTTCTTCTGGTGCGACCGCTGCGGAGATAAAGAGGGCTTATCGCAAAAAGGTGAAGGAACTTCATCCGGATGCGACAGGAAAGCCCAGGAACTCAGAAGACTTCCATAGGCTTGTCAGAGCCTACGAAATATTATCTGATATACAACGTCGTTCTGTCTTTGATGTGTCGTATGCCGCCGCAATGCGTCGTTCTTCTGGCAGCTTAAAAGAGGATTCCTTTGATTACAGAAAATGGCTTTTGGCAAGGACGGATTTGGAAAGCAGGGCCAAACTGATTTTCTTTGATTTGTTGCATGGACGAGAAGATGACGCTGTGGAAGAATTCATTAGAATGACTTCCTGCCATGTTGATTTTTCCCTTTCCGACTGGTTTGTACGAGAAGATTTTATGGACTATGGTTTTATTCTTGGAGAGGAACTTGTGGCAAGAAAAAAGTATTACGATGCGGCCTTGCTGTTGTTGCGCATTGTAGAGATGGAACGCACGTTTCCGTATTTTAGGCATTTTTTTCCGGAGGTTATGGCTCTTACTCAGGATGTCCTTGTACGCAGGTTGGACAAAACCGTTTCCGATGAACTTGCCCTTGATGCTTGGGAGAGGGGATTGGAGTTGGGGTTTGACAAGGAACTGGAGGCCCAACTTTTGGTTAAAATGGGTTGTGCCTATTCAAGAATAGGAGATGAATATGCGTCTTGCGCTTGTTTTGAAGAGGCGTTGAAACTTGATAATAAAATGAAAATTCCTACATAAAGAAGGTTCTTATGATACGACTTAAAAATGAAAACCAGATAAACGGAATACGCAAGTCATGTCATCTTTTGGCAGAAATGTTCAAAGTTGTAATTCCACAAGTGACGGCCGGAATGTCCACAAAAGACATAGACGACATGTGCTTTGAGTTCATGCAAAAACATGGAGGAAAGCCTGCATGGAGACTTGAAGATTTTCCGGGTGCAGCCTGCGTTTCTGTGAACGATGCCGTTATACATGGTGTTCCTTCAAGAAAGCAAAAGATACGCAACGGAGACTTGGTTTCCATTGACGTGGGAATTGACCTGGACGGTTACATCAGTGATTCTTCTACTACGCTGATGATTGGAAATGTTTCTTGCGAACACCGCAGGCTTGTTGAAACTACTCGTAAATGCCTTGAAGCAGGAATAGAGGCCTGCAAGGTGGGCAACAGAATCCGTGACATTTCCCGTGCAGTGTCTGCTGTAGCTGAAAAAGCCGGATTTGGTGTGGTATACGAATATTGCGGACATGGAGTGGGTTTGGGCGTACATGAAGATCCCACCGTTCCTAACGTGGTAAGCGGCGGAGCGAATCCTAGAATTCAAGCTGGAATGGTCTTGGCAATTGAACCTATGATAAATGTTGGTACGGCTGACGTAGTTCTTGCCGAGGATGGATGGACTGTTCTTACAGCCGACGGGGCTTTTTCTGCACATGAAGAACATACAGTGGCTGTTTTCAAAGATCATACGGAAATATTGACCCTTAGAAGTTGAAGATTAAAAAAATTTGTCTTTTCTTTTGGATTGTATTAAGTTTTAAATGTAGAATGTAAACAGGAGGTTATTTTATGAAAAAATGGAAAGGCTATGCTGTGGCAACCGTTGTTGCGGTTCTGTTGTCCTTTGTACTTTTTTCTTTTTCATGCAATTCGGGAAAATCAGCTAATACAGCTTATGCTGACACAACGCCTGCGGTGCGAATATCCGGTGACTCTTTGGCAGTGACAGAGGCAGTTCAAAATGTTTTCCGAGCCGTTTCGTCACAGGTTCTTCCAAGTATTGTACAAATTGATGTGGTTGAAAAACGCACAGTTCAAACCCCGTCTTTCAACGGATTTCCGTTTAATTTTTTCTTTGGCGACGAAGGCGAAGGTCAAACCCGTGAATACGAACAAGCCGGGCTTGGTTCTGGTGTGATTGTTCGCAAGGCGGGCAACACTTATTATGTCCTTACAAACAACCACGTGGCAGGTTCTGCCAATCAGATTACTGTAAAGCTGCATGACAGCCGCTCTTATGACGCAAAACTTGTTGGTGCGGATGACCGAAAAGATATTGCCCTTGTTTCTTTTGAAACCGACGAAAAAGACATAGTTGTGGCTACTTTGGGCGATTCTGACACAGTCCAAACAGGCGACATATGTTTTGCCATGGGAACACCTTTGGGATATTATTCTTCTGTTACACAGGGAATTATAAGTGCTACGGGACGTTCTGGAAATGGAATAGGCAATATAAGCGACTTTATCCAAAGTGATGCGGCAATCAACCAAGGGAATTCCGGCGGCGCATTGGTGAACATCTACGGTGAGGTAATTGGAATAAACACATGGATTGCTTCTCAGTCCGGTGGTTCCCAAGGATTGGGTTTTGCTATCCCCATAAACAACGTGAAAAAGGCAATTGACGATTTTATCAGTTCGGGAAAGGTTACCTACGGATGGCTTGGCGTTTCTCTTGTACAAGTGAACGACAAATACAAAGAAGCTCTTGGTGTTGGCAAACATATTGGTGCTTTTGCATCTCAGATTTTCATAGGTTCTCCGGCACAAAAAGCTGGAATGCAGGCTGGCGACTATGTTATCAAATTAAATGGTAAGGATGTAAAGGATGTTGACCAATTAGTGCGTGAAGTAGGGGACTTAACGGTTGGAGAAACGGCAGAATTTACTGTGTTGCGTGGCGGAAAGGAAGTGACACTTAAAGTAAAAATCAAAAACCGTGATGCAACTGTAGTGGATGACAGTTCCAAGTTGTGGCCTGGTTTTATTGCCGCACCCATTGACGATGCGACTCGCAAACAACTTGAGCTTGGCGACAATATAGAAGGTGTTGTTGTGACAAACGTGCAACCAAAGTCACCGGCCGCTGCAATGAGATTGCAAAACGGTGACATTATAACCGCCGTAAACGATAAGCCTGTCAAAAATTTGGCGGAATTCTATAGTGCCCTTGATCTTTCTGGTACTAAAGAAATCTGGTTTGACGTGTACAACGACGGACATACAATTTCCACAGGACGATATAAACTGTAAAATTTAGAACATATTGTACTTGAATAAGGTTGCCATGAAGAAGAGAATTCTTTTTGGCAACCTTTTTTTATTTAGTGTTGTGGATTAATTTTTTTTGGTAAAGGTAATATCATTCTGGTTGCATTTTTGTATTCGTCGAAATTCGGTTTTCTGGACTGGTGCTTTTCTGCAAGAGGAATGCTTATGAAAAGGAAAAGCAATGTGTTTGCTGTCGCTCCGACTAGCATGACAGGATTGTTTCCAAGGGCAAAGAATGCCGCCAAGCCTATTCCCCACCACATGAGAATTTCACCCAAGTAGTTTGGGTGGCGGGAATATTTCCAAAGTCCGTCCCTGATGAAGCCATAATTGGTTGTGTCCAAGTGTGCAGAATCGGTGGCGGTGTTTTTTTGCTTTCTGAATCGGTGCATCTGTATATCCGCTGTCCCCTGGAGGATTACCGCCACGACACAAATTGCAAGGCTTGTCGTGCTGGCTGCTTTAAATGTTGCATTCTGTTGTATTACAAACACCGCAGGAAGAATACAGGCATACACAATCAATGTGGGGACAAGATGTATTCCAAACAAATTCACGGCAGGATAGAAAATTCCGGTTCTTTCTTTTAACATGGTGTAACGCCAGTCTTGGTGGCAAAGACCCTTGAATGTGTACGCCCAGTTTGCCGTTAGTCTTGTTGCCCAAAAGAATACCACAAAAAGAAGCATGAATATAGTAGTATTGGCAGGTTTCCCTATGACAAAGCATACAAGAATTACGGGAGGCTGGACGCTCCAATACGGGTCGTACACGGAGGCGTTGCCGAAAATCAGGCTGAAAATAAATGTGAGAACGGTTGCCGCAATGTCCGCAATCAAAAGTTTCCAGTAAAACGCCATGTTTGCTGGAAGTGTCTTGTATGCGAATATTCCTAATGCGGTTGCCGCCACATACACAACAAAAACAATAAAAAAACTTACAGCTCTGTTTTGTTTGTAACTCATAGGTCTTAGTCTACCTGAAAACATGAAAAAAGAATAGGATTCATTCCACTGAAAACAAAATAAAATTGGATTTACAACTTGTTTTAAAATGTTTGTTATAGAAGTATGAACCTAAAGTATTTTTTTAGGAGGACTATTATGTCTGAAAAAGGTTTGTTGCCAAAGGTTTTGCTTGTTTTGGCGTTATTGTTTTTAAGTTGTTTTTCTGTTTTTGCAGAAACAGGACTTGAAATCGTAGGTGGGTTTCCGTTCTTCACGCAAAAACATGAAGGATACTATTCAACAGGTTCTGATGTTGTTCCTGGTTCTATGGATATTTCACCTAGAGGGTTTTCCGTTGGTGTTTTTGGTTCTTCTTTTAAGGAAGACAAAATCGTTGGAACGCTTGGTTATGTTGGCTTGAACTTCATTACAAAACTCAAGGTTGAGCAGGAAATAGAATTACCGGGAGAGGATTTGGAATCCAGCGATACGATAGATGTTGACGACGCTTTTGACTCTTACAAAATCTTGAACATAGGATTTGGTATTGGGTTTAAGGTTCTCTCTTTGGAAAATGTGAACATTGTTCTAGCCCCCCTTGTCAACTTTCGCTATGAGTTCTTTAAGAATTTAATGGGTACAAAAGGAACAGATGTATTCCTTGGAGTTGGTGGTGCTGTTGGTTTGGATTATAATTTTACAGATAGTTTTTATGCGACGGCAAAGGCGATAGTAACCTACGACTTCTTTTTATTTGGGGATGACGAGGAAACTTGCGAGTCTGGCATGTCTATTTTGCCAATGTTGGGTGTAGGTTTTAGATTGTAGTGTTTTATTGATTTAATTACAAATAGAAAGCCGGCGACATCTAGTGATGCTGCCGGCTTTTTTGTTTTGTGGGTTGGACGATTTACTCGGCTACTTTAAAAGCTGGAGTCCAAATCCCCGAAGAAATATCATATTGATGATTTTGGTATTTGTATCAAAAATTTAATGCAAATTAATTTTTTTGTGTTGGGGCAGCGTTGCTTTGTGCCGACGGAACAATTTATACTGGATGTAATATAGAAAATGCAGCTTACGGACCAAGTAATTGTGCAGAACGCACTGCAATTTTTAAGGCGGTAAGCGAAGGCAAAAAAGATTTTGTTGCAATTGCAATTGTTGGTGGCAAAAACGGTGTAATAGAAGATTTTTGCCCGCCATGTGGAGTTTGCCGTCAAGTTCTATCTGAATTTTGTAAAAAAGATTTTTTAATTTTATTAAAAGACAAAAAAAATCAGGTAAAAGAGTTCAC
>JAZSMM010000342.1:0-15305 GCA_045535895.1 Treponema sp. | reverse complement strand
GTGCGAGACACAATTGCGGCAGGTTCTTTTGAACTTACGAACACAGAAGTTCTACAAAAACTTGTACAACGACTCGCTCCGGAAACTTCATTTAAAAGGCTAAAGCCGTTGCACACGGAAACAAATTCCTACAAAATGGACTGGGAGGACGTCCCCCTTTGCACGGAAAGAGAAACCGTACGCAGGCTAGCCAACCTGCCAAAAGAAATCCCTCAGACAAAAGACAGGGGAATAAAACTGGCAGATGTTGCATTGGGGAAAGCCTCTATGCAGGATTTCATCGCCCAACTTACAGACGAGGATTTGGCATGTATAATTCGCGGGGAAGGAATGGGCAGCCCAAAAGTCACGCCGGGAACAGCCAGTGCCTTTGGTGGTGTTTCAGAAGGACTGAAAGAACTTGGGATTCCATGCGGTTGCACAACGGACGGTCCTTCAGGTATGAGGCTTGACAGCGGAGTAAAGGCATTCAGTCTGCCCAACGGAACGCTTCTTGCAAGCACATTCAATCAGGAACTTTCTGAAAGCCTTTTCTCCTGCACTGGAAAGGAAATGGCTGTAAACAAAATAGATATTTTGCTGGGTCCTGGAATAAACATACACCGCCATCCTTTGAATGGACGAAATTTCGAATATTTCTCCGAGGATCCTTTGCTGACAGGTAAAATGGCGGCGGCACAAATCCGTGGAATGCACAAGTCCAATGCAACTGGAACCTTAAAGCACATGTGCTGCAACAATCAGGAATTTAAAAGATTTGAATCCAATTCAATCTTGTCAGAACGTGCCTTGCGAGAAATCTATTTAAAGGGCTTTGAAATAGCCGTAAAAGAGGCTGCCGCAGATGCGATAATGACTTCGTATAATCCTG
This sequence comes from Treponema sp., assembly GCA_045535895.1. Classification (GTDB taxonomy): domain Bacteria; phylum Spirochaetota; class Spirochaetia; order Treponematales; family Treponemataceae; genus Treponema_F. The sequence goes on along the minus strand of JAZSMM010000342.1, from coordinate 14,434 downwards.
TAAACGGAATATGGGCAGCAAGTCGGTACGACTTGAATACAGGAATTCTTAGGGAAGAATGGGATTTCAAGGGCGTGGTTATGACCGACTGGTGGGCGATGATGAACGACTATGACGTTCCGCCGGCAAGAACCAATTTGGCACAGATGGCATGCGCACAGAACGACATGTACATGGTTTGTCAAAACGCTGCGACCAACAGCAACGGTGACAACATACTTGAAAGCCTTGCGAACGGCCGCCTTGCAAGGGCGGAATTGCAACGCAACGCAATGAACATTTGCAGTTTTTTGACAAAAACAAGGGCCTTCCAGAAAATACTTAAAACGGAAGATGTTGTTGAAATAATAAACCGTCCGGAAGAAGATTCTTCATCGTTGCCAGAAGATGTTGTTTATTACAAAGTTGAAGATGAATTCGAACTAGCAGTTGAAAATGGCGTGTTGCCTTCCGGCTCAAACGTGGTGATGGCATTCGAGGTTGAAAAGCAAGGAATATATGAATTTTCCATTACGGCATCTTCTACTTCCAGCGAGCTTTCGCAACTGCCTGTAACATTGTTCACGCAAGGTATTCCTGTGAACACTTTTACATGGAACGGAACGGGCGGAAAAGATGTCGAGATTACAAAAGAAGTATACATAAGGACAAGGTTCACCGTTGTACGATTGTTTTCCGCGCAAAATGGATTGAACATGAAAAAAGTTCGATTAAGATTTTCCCGTGAAATGCCGCCTATGCATTTTATGCCCACAGATGAATAGGTTGCAAAACAACAATCAGTAATGGGGAGGACGGATATTGGGAATGTCGCCTTCTATTTGGTCAGACATTTCCTTTATCTTTTCTCGCATCAAACGGTTTTCTGTGTTCAGCCGTTCCAGAAGTTGTCCTTGCTCAAGAACAACTTCTTGCACTTTTGAAACAAAGTCTTCCAAATAAGAAACTTTGGTTTCCAGCGTCATCAGTCTGTCTTCCATTTTGGCCTCTTTATTCAAGTTCAACCGAAACTATGGAAAATTCTTTGCGCAATCTGGAGTCCAACGCAAAAAAATCCACATGCTTTGGGATGCGAACGTCATAAAAAAGGAAGAACTTTCCATTGCCAGAAGATGCACCTTGCAAACCTGTAACCACAACACCATATTCACAAGCAATTTTTTCCAATTCCTTGTGGCCTGGAACAGTTTTGTTACATTCAATGCACAAGGTCTTTAACTGTTCGGCGGGGAAAACGTGTTCTTCAAACCTTTCTATGAACACAAGGGAAACCAAACAAATTACAAGTGCAATCCCAGCCGGCAGAACAAAACCCGCTCCAATTGCAAGACCCAACGCAGCGGCCGCCCAGATTATTGCGGCAGAAGTAAGACCTTTCACATTGAACCCATGGCGTAAGATTGCCCCGCCACCCAAAAATCCTATTCCAGAAACAACCTGGGCAGCAATCCTTGCAGGGTCACCAGTGCTTCCGGCATAAAAACGGCTCATGTAAACAGAAAGTAACATCAACACGGTGGAAGAAACGGAAATCAAAATCAACGTACGCATCCCAACAAACTGCGTTCTGAATTTTCGTTCAAACCCAAGGATGCAACCTGCAACAAAGCTAAGAAAAATTCTTGTAACATATGTCTGCCAACATAACGAAGTTCCCGCTACCCATTCCAAAAAAAGATCCACAAAACAACTCCTTTATTTGCGGAAAAAAGAAAAGCCGGACTGAGATTTTGCACCGGTTTTTATCCATTGGCAAGCATGACGTGCATCATTTTTTGCCTTGGACACATAAGCGGCATCCAGATACTCAAACATCCATCCGGCAAACTGGCTGTCAGGAATTTCATAGTCAGCATTTACAAGAAAAAATTTAAGTCCGTCATGTTCAGCGTATTTTGCCGCGGTGGACTCTGCCAGCACTTTAAATGCAGCTTCTGCAGAAGCAGGTAGAATTCCAGCTGGAACAGCGGAATTTTCACCTCTAATCGTGACGGACGACGGCATTTCTGCAAGACCTGGAGCTGATTTTAGCATAAACACTACGGAACCACCTCCCTGCTTTGAGAATCGGTTGACCAGTTCCAATGAAAGGTAGAAATAACTGGTAATCATTGTATCCACAGCACGTGAACAAACCTCTGGAGTCATCGTATTAAAATTCGGTGCCAGCCATGCCGTGTCAAAAACCAAAACCGCCTCGTCAATACGCTGGAAAGCATTTTCCGCTTGAAGTACAATCGACCTTGCGGACACAGAGGAACTTTTATTCCATGCAACAGCAGCAATTCCCGCCGCAGAAATCGGCTCTCCTGTTTCTTCCGCAGCAAAGGGAGCCGTTATGACTACATTCCTGTTGTGGTTTACAGCAGCAGAGGCAAGGGCGCTTCCTGCAGGATATTCTTTTCCGGCAATCAAAACTGTCTTTTCCATATTCAAAATCCTTTCACAAACAAATCATTTTACAAGACTAGAAACAAGCGAAGGCACTGCAATTACGTTGCCTATCACTCCTCCGATAGAAGACAAGAAGAACACAAGCAAAACCCTAAGTATGCGGTTCTTGTAATATCCCTTAAAGGAAACCGCATCATCGGCTAGATGCTCCATGTCTTGAACCAAGGGCTTACGGACCCAAGCCTGAACAATACCCGTAAACAAGCCGACCCCAATCACAGGGTTCAACGTAGCAATTGGAGCTCCTACAAAACCAGAAAGAACCGTGACAATATGTCCGCCCGCCAACAACGCTCCCAACGCAGCCAAAGAACCGTTCCAGACAATCCAATTGACCAGCATGTTCAATGAAGCCTTTGCTCCACCCGTAAAAAAACCGGCAACAATAAGCGCAACAATAGCCAGAGGAAACACAAGACCTGCTATTTTACTGCCTATTCCGCTGGGCGGCAAAGTGGCAATTTCCGTTGTGTCCACAGATTCAGTTCCGGCAGCAATAGCCTGTAAATGCCGTACCACACCTGGAAGATGCCCTGCACCAAGAACCGCCACGATTTTTTTTGCTGGTTGTCCGTCAACAGTCGCCTGCCAAATGTGGCTTGCAAGATATTGGTCGCGTTCGTCTATCAACACGGTCTTTACACCGGGTAAATACTCGGCGATTTCGTTCATCATGGAATCCATTTCACTTTCGTTTTTTAATTTTTCAACTTCTTCGGCGGAGATTTCTTCTTTATCGAATGCACTGGAAATCAAAACCGCAAGCAACTTGCACTTTCCCCACAAAGAATTTTTTGCCCAAGCACGTTTCAAAGTTGTTTGAATCGGGCGGTCCACCATAACAGCAGGAATACCTAGCTCCTCCGCAACGGAAATTGCAGCCCCCATCTCTTCCCCAGGTTTTACGCCGACATCCGAACCCATGCGCTTTTGAAAAGAAGAAAGCACAAGGTTGGCCATAAGCATAAAACCCTGTCCGTTCTTAAGAACTTTTACAATGTCAAGATTTCTCCATGACTCAGGATTTTTCATGGATTCAAGGCGTTGTTGGTCAAGCTCTATGGCAACACAATCCGGTTTTTCTTCTTTTATCGCGGCAGAAACCTGCGCGATGCTTTCTTGGGAAATATGTGCCGTTCCCAAAAGAATTATTTCCCGTCCGTCTAGCAAAAGTCGTTTTTCTGTCTGACTCAATTGTAACTCCGTTATTTTTCGGTTTTCAACACAGCCCATTCCGCAAGGCGGTACTCAAAAAACATGGGGCTGTTGAGGTTCAAGACATCAGTATAATACTTTTCTGAAAGAACGTCATTACCATTTATCTCATAAAAAAGGCCAAGATAATAAAGCATTTTTCCACGTAAATTTCTGTCGGATGTATTCATAACCTTTTGAATTACCTGCCTGTCATTCAAAAAGTCATAATAAAGGCGCAACATCGCATACTCAACGCTGGAAGTGTCTCGGTTTCGCATAACCTTGGACAAAAACGCCTTGGCTTCTTTTGTCTTGTTTTCTTTTAAATATGTTGCGGCAATCATCAACGGGTAGGAAATGTTTTTTTTGTTGGCTTCAAACGCTTTTTCAAAACCGGCACGGGCTTCTTGATAATTTTTTTCGTGCCAGGCAAACATTCCCAAAGACTCGTAGGCAAAGTAGTATTTTGGATTAAGCTCGATTACCTTGCGGTACATCTGCAATGCCTCTGCAAAACGATTCTGTTCGTCGTACAAACCTGCAAGAAAAGCATACCCAAGGAAATAATCCGGCTCTAGATTTTTTGCATTAATCCATGCTTCTTCCGCTTCTTTGAATTTTCCCCTGTAACGCATATACTGGCCATAGTCCATCCAATAGTCGAACACGTCGGGATTTAGCTCCAACGCTTTTTCTATGTTGTCCGTTGCCACTTTGTAATTTTCTTCTTCGGCGGCCAACTTTCCAAGATAGGAATAAGCAAAGCTGTTTTCCGGGTCTTTTTCAAGAACTTTTTTGAAAGCAGCTTTAGAAGCCTTGTCGTCCCCGGTGTAATATAAAACCTGCCCGTAACCAGAAAGTGCATCCACATTCTCCGGGTCGCCTTTCAGACTTCGCTCATAATATGTTTTCGCCAACTTGTAATTTCTGCGTAGCATTTGCTCTTGTGCTAGCTCCACGTTTGCTTCTGGATGATTAGGGTTGGAAGCAAGCAATTGCTTTATTGCAGCGGATTTTTTCGCCGTATTTCCACCAGCTTTCGCAAGCATAACAGAAAGCATCAGTACATCTTGGTTTTCAGGTGCAAGGGTTAGTAATTTTTCGGTCTGCGTTTCTGCTTCTTCCAACCGTCCAGCGGAAACCAACAAAGACGCAAGCAAAAACTGCATGTCCACATCATCCTCATATTTTGCAGGCAGCTCGTCAAACAAGTCTATGGCTTCGTTTATTTTTCCTTCCTTTAATAGTTTTTGCAATTTTTCCGCAAAACTTATCTCAAACGTTGCGACAGGCTTTTGCTTGTCCTGTCTTGCAATCTCGGCTTTTTCTTCAGAACCTGCGGGTTCCGCTTGAACAGCAACTTCTTCTGTGCTGACACAGGACACAAAGGAAAAAGCAAAAAACAAGGACATTACAATTGATAGCAAAGAAAGTTTTTTCATTCTAACTCCAATTTCATCTAGGGCATAGTTGATTTTGTCGCAATCATTTTATAAACTGACACAAATGATCAAGCACCCTTTACATAAATTTTTGGGACTCACCGTCCTTTATATCGTTATTATTTTCGGCATTTTTTTACTTCAATTTAGAAGTGACTCGTCTATTTCTAATACTTTCGGGGCTTTGCGACTTCAATTAACGGAGTCACAAAATTCACAGCAGGAAAAGCATTTGAAAAATCGTTTTCAAATTTCGTTCCGTGGGTTGGTTGTTTCCGCCGACGAAACAAATCCAATAAAAATGCAAAAAGCAGATGGAACAGAAACAGACGGTGTTCTTTCTGGATGGAACAAGAACAGCGACTTGAGCTGCACTCTTGTGTTCAACGAAGATGTATCTCTTGAATTCATTGTCTCCGACGACAGCCAGGACGCATCTTTGTTGATTCAGGCGTTTTTGCCGGAGCAAATTGAAAGCCTGTCCATACCTTACAAACCGGCCGGAGGACATCTGGTTACGGAGCAAACAGAAAGGCATACAATAATCAGTTCCAAATCCTTGCAGTTTGAAGCAGAAGCGGCGGAGGTTGGACCTGACAGGCTTTTGTTGACAAGAAAAAATTCTATGGCAAAATACAGTTTGTTCGACCCGGCAAAAATGTTTGAATTCGGTTCTGTTCATGGCATTGCCTCTGCGACAAAAGAATCCTACGAAGGCACTTTAAAGCAATTCAAAGGGGATTTAATCAGGTTGTTCAACCCAGCGACAGCAGAGTCCTTGCCGGAACAAACCGTGGTTGCATATGTTGCGGCTATGGCAGAAGAAGGGAAATATGCAGAGGCGATAAGGCAGATTCCGTCCGCAGTGAAAACAAGCTCACGCCGCTCGTTCCTTTCCGCTCCATATTTCAATACTCTTGTCTCCATGAACAGAAGTCTTGTCATGTTCATGGAAAACAGGCGGGGAATGCTTGACAATGCTATGGCGCAGAATTCTCTGGATATTTTCACTTTGTCAGATTTGCCAGAACTTTTGTGCATAACAGACAAAGAAACCGCCACAAAGATAGTTTCCATGCCTGCGACCCTACCTTCTTTTGAACCAAGTCCAATACAGGCTGCCGGGATTATTCATGCATACACAAAATTGGACGGTTTGAACAAGGGATTGGCATCGCACATAATGCCTGTTTTGGGTATTTGCCTTGACACAATAGCTCTTGCCTGTACTCTTGAGGAAAACACAATCTCTCTTGCAAAAGACGACTCACCACTTTCTGTCATGGACGCAGCGGTAATCGGCACAACCTTGATAAAATACGGTCATCTTACAAACAACAACGACTACAGTGCGACAGGATATCTTATAATCAATTCCTATTTCAACGGAAACAGTTCCATATCTGAAAACCTAAGGGCAACAGCGGAGTTGTATCCCGTGCTTGTGCCGGACAACACTTTCTACCCGCACATAGAGATTGTGGCCACCGCCGAGGATTCCGGCACAGGAAAACCTGTATGGGCGTGGACTTCGGCAAAATCAATCGGCTACAACCGCAGCTCCGACAACAATCTTACCCTTTCCATTGATTTCCCTCAAGGAGACACTCAATACATAATAATAAACGGGATAGAGCCTTTCCGGCGCATAGACATATACGACATGGCGTTTAGGACAGACCCAAGGTTTGAAACTTACAATTCGTCTGGGTACGTCTACAACGGCGAGACAAAAACATTCTTCTTGAAGTCTTTGCATCGTTCTACAGTTGAGAAAGTTAAGTTGTATTACGACCAACCCGCCAGCCAACCGGCCAGACCTTCCGGCGAAAGCCAGGAGCAAGAGCAGGAACCAGAAGAACCTGAAGAACAACCCGAAGAAGAACCTGCAAACGAGGAGCAAGCAGAAACAACACCACCGGAAGACGCTGCACCGCAGGTTAATGTTCCGTCCTTGTCACCCACTGCAAGACCAAGATAAAAGAGATTTATACTTGAAGAAAATTTTTCTCTAAAACATATCAGTTTTTTTTATAAAAAGTTGTTTTTTATAAAAAAGAAAATTTCTTATACAAATTTTTACAAAAATATGATATAATAAGATTTATAGGAGAACTTGTGAATAAACGTGACTTCCCGAAAATCCATTTTTACGACCAAGATTTTGTAGACATTTATGATAAAACTTGGGCATGGATTCAAGATTTCTGGACAAATGCAACTTCCAACGAGGTGTCCACCGAAGGTTATTTTATATATCCCCAGAACGGCAATTTTCACATTGACCAGTTTGAGTCAATCTTTTCATCTTTTTTTCTGGTATATTCCAACAGAAATTATCCTGCAAGCCACAACATAGATTATCTTTACGCACGGCAAGAAGAAAGCGGAGCCATACGTTGGAAATATGACATAAAAACAAACCAACCAATAATCAACGAAAAAAACCCGGAAGGGATAGGGATTCCCCTTTTCGCCTGGGCGGAATTCAATTTGTTTCATAAATCTGCAAACAAACGCAGGGTAAAAGATGTGATGCCACTTCTTCAGTCTTACATGGACTGGGTGGAACGAATGTTCAAGCAACCAAACGGATTGTACGCTGTTCCTGCTTGTGCTTGTTCAATGGACAACTCCCCGCGAGAAGGTGTGTTCTATCCGGTGGACTTTAACGCCGCCTTGGCAGTGAACGCAATGTATATGGCTGCTTTGGGGGACATACTAAACGACAAGGAATTAAATTTCCAATACAAGAGAATGTATTTTTCTCTTAAAACAAGAATAAATTCAATGATGTGGAACAACGAAACAGCTTTTTACCACGACTTGAATGAAAAAGAAGAACAACTACCGCAAAAAACAATAGCAGGGTTCTGGCCCTTGCTTGCGGAAATGCCCAACGAGGACAGGGCAAACCAACTTATAGCGCATCTTAGCAATCCACAAACTTTTGGAACGGAACATCCTTTCCCCACGTTGTCCATGGACAGCCCGGACTTCAGTGCAAATGGAGAGGGGTTTAGAGGCAGCGTATATCCTCCCTTTAACTTTATGGTGATAAAAGGCTTGGAAAAATATCACAGATGGGATCTTGCTCGTGAATGTGCCATTCGACATCTTTATTATATGTTGGACGCAATGTTCCCACACGACCAAAAGATTAAAGGGAATTTGTGGGAAGCCTACCTGCCATGCAAAGAAGGTGTGGCAAGCAAAGAAGGCGATGAATCTTTTCCGCGACAAAGATATTTGCATTACGCAGCCCTTTCTACAATCGCATTGATGATAGAGAATGTAATAGGACTTTCCATAAGTCTGCCGCGCAAAACCGTGGACTGGATAATCCCCAACTTGGAAATCATGGGAATAGAAAACCTTTCGCTTAAACGAAACCTTATCACAATTCTTTCCAATAAAAGTCAACGTGGATGGGAAATACAAATGGAAAGCGAGAAATTATATTACTTCACAATAAACATACTTGGTCAGAAAAAGAAGACGCTCCCTATTCCTTCTGGCAAATGTTCCATGCTTATTGACAAGTTATAAAATACCCGTTTTTTTTAAAAAAGGAGTTTCCCCATGACAAAGCCAGAGGCGGTCATAGAAATTGGGTCTACAGGAATTCGCTTGCTGGTGGCCCAAATACAACAAGCAACCTCTTTTGGGTGGTCGTTCATTGACCATTCCGAACTTCCCACAACTTTGGGAAGGGATGTTTACACAGACGGAATAATATCCAGAGAAACCTTGCTGCAATGCCTTCATATATTAAAACGATTTTCAGAACAGCTGGCTTCTTGGGGAATAGAGAAAGAACATATTACGGTGATAGCCACAAGTGCACTGCGGGAAGCCAAAAACAGAGAAGCCGTCCTTGACAGAATCATGGTAAAGACGGGATTCAGGGTGAAAGTAATTGACGGAATAGAAGAAAACCGTCTTATGTACCTTGCTGTGTCTGGTTGCCTAAAAGATGAATCCGTCGGTCTAAACAATGCGAACTCAATCATACTGGAAGTCGGAGGTGGTTCTTCTGAAATAATGCTAATTGACCACGGCAAAATGGCAGGAGTGCACAGCCTTAGGTTGGGAACGGTAATAATAGAACGGCAAACAAAAACTATGATGGGTTCATTGCAAGATGCCAGCCGTTTTTTAGAAGAGTTTATACGTATAACAAGAGGTTCCTTGGAGGCAGAGCTAAGCCTTTCCAATGTCAGTCAGTTCATAGCGGTGGGGCCGGAAGTTCAAATTGCTGCGGAAAATTGCGGAGAACATATATCTGACAAGCTACGCATAATACAACGCAACGATTTCAACGACTTTGTGGACAAGATAAAAGCATATTCCGTAGAAGAGTGCGTGGCGGATTTTAAGATACCATATGTAGATGCCCATGCATTGCATATAGGACTTATGGCTTACAAATTTTTCTTGGAATTTACAGATGCAAAAGAAATTATCGTACCATACACAAATATCCGAGAGGGACTTCTTTTGGACCGAATACTGCATCCGGACCAGAGTCTTCAGCAAGATTTTTTGGCGCAAATCACTGCTTCTGCCCTTACCCTTGCGCGAAAATACAAAGCCGATGAAAAACACGCCCAATATGTAAGAACAATTTCATTAAAATTATTCGACACTTTGGAAGCGGAGCTTGGGCTGGAAAAGCGTGGTCGCATGCTTTTGGAAGTTGCTGCGATTTTACATGACATAGGAATGTTCATCAGAGCAGACAACCACGAAGAACACAGCATGTACATCATAAGCCAATCAGACATTTTCGGACTAAGCCGTGATGACATAGCTATAATTTCTCAAGTTGCATATTATCACCGTGGCAAGCATCAGCCTCAAAATAATCCTGCTTTTTATATGCGCAGCCGTGCCGACCGAATAACAATCCTAAAGTTGACAGCCATTCTTAGGCTTGCGGACGCTTTTGACAGAGGACATTCACAAAAAATAAAGGACTTTTCCATAGATTTTCATACAGACAGTCTTGTCATAAGTTGCCCGGGAACTCACGACTTGGCTTTGGAACGATTGGCAATAGCACAAAAAACAGATGTCTTTGAATCCGTGTTCGGTTACAAGGTGATATTGAGTTGAACGCAAGTTTAACTTTATTAAGGAAAAATAGCATGAACAATAAAAATGACAAACAACTTTTTTTTAACAGAGAACTTTCCTGGGTGGAATTCAACGCAAGAGTTCTTCACGAAGCCCAACGCACCGACATTCCCTTGATTGAACGACTGAATTTTCTTGCAATAGTTTCATCGAACTTTGATGAATTCTTTATGGTTCGTGTGGCGGGACTGAAACACCAACAAAATACAACGCCGCAAGCCACGGACATTGCAGGATTTACGCCTTCCCAGCAACTCAGCATGATTTCCAAGAGAATCCACCAACTAACGGCTGTTCAATACCAAACATTAATGGACCAAATAATTCCGTCCCTTGCGCTTTCCGGCATTGAATATGTTAAACCTGCTCAATATACAAACCAACAGAAAATGTTCTGCCAAGCTCTGTTCAAAAACGAGATATTTCCGCAACTTACACCTTTAAGAACGGACGGAGACAGGTTTCCATATACAGCGAATTTGCGCCTTCATGCGGCTTTCAGGTTGGAAACTCTTCCCAATATAGAGTCTGCTTCTGGCGCATTTTCTTCTTCGCCAGGAGAAACCCCTGTTGCTATAGTCCAAGTTCCAGCCGGGATTCCACGAATTGTTCAGCTGCCTAGCAACAAAGCCGGCAAGGCCTTCACCTTGCTAGATGATATAATCACAGAATACGGAACATTGCTATTCCCAGGCTATAAAGTAACAGAAACTGTACTTTTCAAAGTGACAAGGGATGCAGATTTTTCAGTGGCAGAAGATTCCGAATCCGACTTCATACAAGCCATGCAAGAAGTCCTGGAAAAACGACAGTCCTCCGTTCCCGTCAGGCTTTTGTGTACACGGCAAAGTCCTTTTTTGCTAAAATTCCTTCAACAAAATCTGTTTTTAACTAACGACGACGTATATTCAGTAGAAGGAATAATAGACCCTGCAACATTGCTTCCGCTTGCGGATTTGCAAGAAGCGAAACCTTTGAAAAACGAAAAATGGGAGCACTTTTACCCCCGGGGACTGCCAAAAGGCGAACCCATATGGGATGTGCTCAAACAAAAAGATGTCTTGCTGCACGTTCCCTACCAGTCGTATGAACCGGTCGTTTCTTTTTTGAACAACGCCGCAGACGACAATGACACATTGGCAATAAAAATGACTTTATACCGAACCAGTGGAAATTCCCCTGTAATCCGGGCCTTGGAGCGAGCCGCAAAAAATGGAAAGCAAGTGACGGTGTTTGTAGAATTGAAAGCACGGTTTGACGAAAAAAGAAACATATCATGGGCAACACAACTTGAAAAAGCCGGTGTCATAGTTGTACATGGAATAGTAAATCTAAAGGTGCATGGAAAAATACTTTTGGTGGTACGCAGGGAAACCGACGGAATCCACCGCTACGTCCACATGGCCACAGGAAACTACAACGACAAAACCGCACGGTTTTACGTTGACATGTCACTTTTCACAACAAACGAAGAAATTGCAAATGATGCCACATTGTTTTTCAATTTGATTTCCGGGTATTCGCTAATCCAACCGATGAAGCGTCTTGTGATGGCACCTGTCAACTTGAAATCCCGGTTGTTGGAATTAAGTGACAGGGAAGCAAACCGTTCTACACCAGACAACCCTGGACTAATAATGGCAAAAATAAATAGTTTGGGACATAGTGAAATCATACAAGCATTGTATAAAGCCAGCCAAGCAGGAGTTAAAATCCTTTTGAACGTACGTGGAATATGCATGCTTGTTCCGGGAGTACACAGCCAAAGCGAAAACATCACGGTGGTAAGTGTAGTTGACCGCTACCTTGAACACACCAGAATCTTTTATTTTCAAAACGGCGGCTCAGAGGAACTTTATCTTTCCAGTGCAGACTGGATGCCGCGAAACCTTGAACGGCGTGTAGAACTAATGTTTCCTGTAACGCAGGAAGATTTGTTTCAGCAGGTGAAAAACGTGTTGCAAACATATTTCAAAGACAACACTCATTCCCACCGCCTTAACAACGACGGTTCGTGGACGGCTGTGATTCCTAGTCCAACAGAAGATGCAATCAGGGTACAAGAAACATTATATTTGGAACAAAAAAGGCAATCCAGCGTTTACGACAACGAAAACCCAATGGAATTCATTGTACGCCGAAAAAATTAACATCCGGTTTCCATAATCCACAAAAAATTGTATAATAAAATGATTTTCAAGGACAGGAGAAAAAAATGACAGAAGTAATTTCAAACATAAACTCTGTTATCAACAATTTTGTGTGGGGGATTCCTATGTTGGTTTTGCTTGTGGGAACGGGAATCCTTATGACAATTCTGACAAAGGTCTTTCAGCTTTCCCACATTGGGTTTTGGTTCAAACACACATTGGGAAGCATCTTTACGGACAAGCACATCACAAAGCACACGGGAAAAGAGGACAAATCCATTTCCCAGTTCCAATCCCTTTGCACGGCATTGGCCGCTACAATCGGAACAGGAAATATTGTAGGCGTGGCAACCGCCATTGCAACAGGAGGTCCCGGTGCAATTTTTTGGATGTGGATTGTGGCGTTCTTTGGCATGATGACCAATTTTTCTGAAAACGTACTTGGAATATATTTCCGCAGGAAAAACGACAAAGGAGAGTGGAGCGGCGGTCCTATGTACTATCTGCGTGACGGGCTGGGAGCAAAGAAAGGATTCAAGCACATCGGAGCTGTTCTTGCCGTTCTTTTTTCCGTGTTCTGTCTATTGGCTTCTTTTGGAATAGGCAACATGAGCCAGATAAATTCCATAGCCGGCAACATGAAATCCGCCTTTAACATTCCTCCCTTTGCAACAGGAATATTCCTTATGATTATTGCCGGTCTTGTAATTATTGGCGGAATAAAACGAATTGCAGCCGTAACAGAAAAATTCGTACCTTTCATGGCAATTCTGTACGTGATAGGTGCAGTCATTGTATGCATAGCGAACATAGACCAGACCGCAGCCGTTTTCTCTTCCATTTTCAAAGGAGCTTTTGCTCTTAGAGCAGTTGGCGGCGGTATTGTTGGGGCGGGGATTAAGCAGGCTTTAACTTGGGGCATGAAGCGTGGCGTTTTCTCCAACGAAGCAGGCTTGGGTTCTTCCGTAATGGTTCATTCTAGTTCCAATGTAAAAGAACCCGTCCGCCAGGGAATGTGGGGAATATTCGAAGTTTTCGCCGACACAATGATAGTCTGTACGCTTACAGCCTTTGTTATCCTTTCTTCCGGCTTGGTGGATTTGGATACGGGGAAAGTCATAAGCACGGCATCAGATTCCGCCCTTGTTGGGGAAGCCTTTGCCGGAGTGTTCGGTAGTTTTGGACCAGCTTTTATTGCCGTCGCAATACTTTTGTTCGCTTTTTCAACTGTCTTGGGTTGGAGCCACTACGGAACAAAAGCCTTCGAGTACTTGTTCGGAACAAAGGCAACACTTGTATACCGAATCGTGTTTATCGCAGTAATTTTCTTTGGTGCAACAATGAACTTGAGTTTGGCATGGGATCTTTCTGACACATTTAACGGACTTATGGCTATTCCAAACCTTATAGGTGTTCTCTCCCTTTCTCCGATTGTAATGAAAATTACAAAAAACTATGTTAAGCGGCACATAAAAGGGCAAGACATAGAACCCATGCTTTCCGCTTTTCCCGACATACAAAAAGAACAAGCAGAAGCCGTAAAAGAAGCCCCCGAACTTTAAAAATGCAAAACACAAAAAAACTGCCTCTCGTTTGGGAGGCAGTTTTTTTTACCTATAAACCTTGAACTACAAAATTATTTGTAAAGTTCAACCAACTTTTGCAGATGTTCGTAGCGTGCCTTGGCGGCTTCCTCGTTCTTCTTGAAGAGAACTTCAGCACGTTCCGGGAACTTGCGAGTCAATGCGGAATAGCGGGTTTCATTTGCAAGGAATTCCTGGTATGTTCCGTCACCCGGCTTGGAAGTCAACGTGAAAGGATTCTTTCCTTCTGCTTTAAGTGCTGGATTGAAACTGAACAAGTTCCAGTAACCAGAAGCAACGGCTTTCTTCATTTCGTCTTGGCAGTGGTTCATTCCGCCCTTAACACCGTGCAATTCACATGGTGCGTATCCAATAATCAAAGATGGTCCGTTGTATGCCTCTGCTTCTGCAATAGCTTTTACAGCCTGGTCAGGGTTTGCGCCAAGGGCAATCTGTGCCACGTAAACAT
>JAZSMM010000311.1:0-2436 GCA_045535895.1 Treponema sp. | reverse complement strand
TTTCTAATACGGATTACCTCGCTCTTCAGTTTTTTTCCAGCAACGTGTACATAGCCTACCTCGTTAAGAGAAACATTACCGTCAAATTCAACGCTAATCATGTTTCCGTTAACGGCGACTACCTTTCCTTTTGTATCCGTCATTTCGATTCTCCAAGTATCTGGTCATATATCGTACGATAGGAAGCAGCTCCGGCTTCTTCTGTGAACGATTTCATTCTCTGAACCAACTTCAATTTTAGTGCATACGCAAAAACAGCATCTGTTGAAAATTGGTCTGCTGGGGCGAAACGGTCAAGCAATGAAAACCTGACTTCATTCAAATACTGCTCGGCCGCAAGTGGACTGTCAATCCCGCAGGCAGTACGTGCCGCCTGAACTATATCAGGCGAAATAGACAGCATTGGAATTTCCACGTCCTTTTTCATTTTGAGCGCGCGAATTTTTACCAAGGCAAACCTAAGCAAACGCTCATTTTCATACCAAGCATCCAAGAAAACAGATCCTGTCCTAACACCTTCACGCGGAGGTTCCAAAGACAAGCCCTTTAATATCTTGATGCTCTTTGCATCCATAAAACGGGAACACAAATCCACAAAGTATTCTTCCGTCACAGGCAATGGTTTGTCCGAAGAAACAGAAATGGAGGGCAACTGCGACATCAAATAATACCAACCACCCACTTAATTGCTTCCTTCCCCAATTTGTGCAGAAACTTCTTTCATAATAGCCGCAGTTCTGGGATTAAGATAAGCAGAGAACAAATCCGCAACTGCCTCCGCAGAAAAATCATAATAAGCAGCTCCATCTTTGGAACCAATGCGGAACCCTGCATCAAGCGTTTTGTCTGCCTTAAGCTCCAGGCCTTTAGCAAGTTCAGCTTTCAGTGCCACCTTGAATCCATTTTCAAGTGCAACAAGTTCCTTGGCTGGCAACAATACAGAAATATCATCTATATCAGTTTTCGAAGCCCACACTTTAACTGTTTCCGGTATCAAAGTTTTAAGCATATCGGATGAATATGCCGCCGTTGTTTCCGCAGAAACAATCGCATCAAGTTCTACTGTCACACTATCTCTGAAAGATAGAATCAAGTTTCGCCCTGCCTGCCGAATAGCATCAACACTAGCTTTTTCCATTCTAGTCGTCTCCGCTTTTCCCTTCTTTACGATTTCAGCAGCTTTTGCTTCAGCCTCGGCAACAATAGATGCCGCTTTCTTCTCCGCTTCAGCAATAATAGCCGCTGCCGAAGACTCTGCAGAAGCAACACCGTCCTTTTTGATCTTGTCGATCAATTCCTGTAATTGAACGTCCATTATGACCCCTCAATATTTATCTTATATTTGACAGCTAAAAGAAGCTGCATAAACTACCATTTAAAAGCATATATAGTCGTAGAAGAATATTTTTCACCGGCTTTTAATATGCAGGACGGGAATTCCGTCTTGTTCGGTGTGTCTGGATAATACTGGGTTTCCAAACAAAAACCGCTGTGACCAACATAAATATTTCCATTCTTACCCATACCCCCTCCCAGAGAATTGCCTGTGTAAAACTGAACACCCGGCAAGTCTGTCGCCACTGTCATGGTACGTCCGCTTGTAGGTTCCACGACAGTGGCGAAATCAACAAGTTCGCCGCCGGCAGAATCTATGCAATAACAATGATCATATCCACCTGTCTTTTCCAAATCCATAGAGGAAAAATCTTTGCCCATTTCCTTTGGGGTTCTAAAGTCAAACACAGTATCTTCCACTGAAAGAATACGTCCTGTTGGAACAAGCGAATCGTCCACTTCCAAAAATGAAGAACAATTCATAGAAAGAACATGAGTATCTATGGTATCAAATTGTCCTTTCAAGTTGAAATAAGAATGGTTTGTAAAATTTATCGGCGTATCTTTGTCACAAAACCCTTCATATTTAATGATTATTTCATTGTTCATGGTCAAAAGATACGTAACAGCAACATCAAGATTTCCCGGCATACCTTGCTCACCGTCCGGAGAATGACGAGAGAACCGAATCCCAGAGCCTTCACGTGTTTCTACCACCTCTGAATTCCACAAGATCTTATCCCAGCGGAATAAACCGCCGTGAAGACAATTCCCGTTGTCATTTGAATCAAGATGATATTCCTTGTCATTAAGAGAAAACTTAGCACCACCAATCCTATTCGCAAAACGTCCTACCATGGCACCAAAATAAGAAGACGAACAGACAACGCCATCAAAAGAAGAAGGTCCCAAAACAATGTCTTCATTCCTTCCTGTCTTTGAAGGTATAATTATACTTGTTATCACACAACCATAATCTGTAGCGGAAAAAGAGATTTTACCATTACTAATAGAATACAAATGGACTTCCGTTCCATCTGCAAGAATACCGAACAAACAGCTTTTAACATCCATAGTCATTGATTATAAACGATTCAAACA
>JAZSMM010000039.1:0-5469 GCA_045535895.1 Treponema sp. | reverse complement strand
AACCAGGATACTTGTTATCATCAGCGACCTGTTGTTGAGTTGGGGCAACGTGTAGAAAAAGGCTCCGTTCTTGCGGATGGACCTGCGACTTTTAATGGTGAATTGGCTTTGGGTAGGAATATTCTTGTTGGATTTGTGCCTTGGAATGGCTACAATTATGAGGATGCTATTCTTATTTCGCAGCGTGTCGTGAAAGACGATATGTTTACTTCTATTCATATAAAGGAGTTCCAGCTTGAAATTCGTGAGACAAAGTTAGGTCCAGAAAAAATTACCCGAGATATCCCAAATACAAGTGAAAAAACTTTGGATAATTTGGACAGTGAAGGAATTATTCGAATAGGGGCAAAGGTTCGTTCCGGGGATATTCTTGTTGGGAAAGTTACTCCAAAGACAGAAACAGAAACAACCCCTGAGTTTAAGTTGCTTAATTCTATTTTTGGTGAGAAGGCAAAAGAGGTTAGGGACTCTTCTTTGCATGTGCCGCATGGTATAGAGGGAACTGTTATTGACGTACAGCGTTTACGGCGTACTGCTGGCGATGATTTGAACCCTGGTGTTGACGAAGTTGTAAAAGTTCTTATTGCCACAAAACGCAAGTTGCGCGAAGGGGATAAGATGGCAGGTCGCCATGGTAACAAAGGTATTGTTGCAAGAATTCTTCCTGTGGAAGATATGCCTTATCTTGAGGACGGAACACCTTTGGACATTTGTTTGAATCCCTTGGGTGTGCCTTCGCGAATGAATATTGGGCAAATTATGGAATCTGAGTTGGGGCTTGCCGGAAAGTATTTGAACGAATGGTATGAAGCCCCAGTCTTCCAGTCTCCGTCAAACGAGCAGATTTCTGAAAAATTGGTAGAGGCGGGTTTTAGTGCCAATAGCAAAGTTGTGTTGCGCGATGGACAAACTGGTGAGCCGTTCCAAAATAACGTGTTTGTTGGCGTGATTTATTTTATGAAACTGCATCATTTGGTTGACGATAAAATGCATGCGCGTTCTACGGGTCCGTATTCGCTTGTTACGCAACAACCTTTGGGCGGGAAGGCCCAGTTTGGTGGGCAACGTCTTGGAGAAATGGAGGTTTGGGCGCTGGAGGCTTACGGTGCTGCAAATACGCTTCAAGAGCTTTTGACGATTAAGTCTGACGATATGAACGGACGTTCTAAGATTTACGAATCAATTGTAAAAGGAGAACCGTCTACTGCGGCAGGAGTTCCAGAATCATTTAATGTTTTGGTTCAAGAATTGCGTGGATTGGCTTTGGATTTTACAATTTATGATGCAAAAGGTAAGCAAATTCCGCTTACAGAAAGGGATGAAGAACTAATCAAAAAAACGGCTGGTTCTGATTTCTAAACATAGGGGAAAACAATGCGGGATATACAAGATTTTGACAGTTTGATGATTAGACTTGCTTCTCCGGAAACCATTCGTTCTTGGTCTTATGGTGAAGTAAAGAAACCTGAAACTATAAATTATAGAACTTTACGTCCGGAGAAAGAAGGTCTTTTTTGCGAAAGAATCTTTGGAACAACGAAGGAGTGGGAGTGTTTTTGCGGAAAATTTAAATCAATTCGCTATAGAGGTGTTGTTTGTGATCGATGCGGTGTTGAGGTAACGCATTTTAAGGTTCGTCGTGAGCGAATGGGGCATATTGAATTAGCCGCTCCTGTGTCGCACATTTGGTATTACAAGACTTCCCCGTCGCGCATGGGGAAATTGCTTGATTTGCAAGTCACGGCTCTTCATTCGGTTCTTTATTATGAAAAATACATAGTGATTGACGCAGGTGATACAGATTTAAAGAAGATGCAGCTTTTAACGGAAGATGAATATATAGAAGCCTTGGACCGTTACGGTGGTTCGTTTTCCGCAGGCATGGGAGCAGAGGCCATAAAGACATTGCTTGAAAATCTCAACTTGGATGAATTGGCTGCTGAACTTAGGGCAAAAATGATTGAAAAAGGAGCAAAGGATAAGCAGCTCCTCAAGCGCATTCAAATCGTGGAAGACTTTCGTGCGTCGGGCAATAAATGCTCCTGGATGATTCTTGATGTGATACCTGTTATTCCACCAGAGTTGCGCCCTATGGTTCAGTTGGATGGTGGACGTTTTGCGACAAGTGATTTGAACGATTTGTATAGGCGGGTAATTAACCGAAACAACAGGTTGAAGCGACTTATGCAACTTTCTGCGCCAGATATAATCATTAGAAACGAAAAACGAATGCTCCAAGAAGCCGTTGATGCGTTGTTTGACAATTGTAAGAAAAAACGTGTTGTGAAAGGTGCTTCAAACCGTCCTCTTAAATCTATTTCTGATATGCTCAAAGGTAAGCAGGGTCGATTCCGCCAGAATTTGTTGGGAAAACGTGTTGACTATTCTGGCCGTTCTGTAATTGTTGTTGGGCCGGAACTTAAATTATGGCAGTGTGGCTTGCCTACAAAAATGGCGTTGGAGTTATTCAAGCCTTTTATAATGAAAAAACTGGTAGACAAGGATGTTGTTTATAACATAAAAAAGGCAAAAATGCTTGTGGAACAGGAGTCTCCAGAGGTTTTTGCGATTCTTGATGAGGTTGTTAAAGAGCATCCTGTTATGCTCAACCGTGCGCCTACGTTGCATCGTTTGGGTATTCAGGCGTATGAACCTGTTTTAGTGGAAGGCAAGGCTATAAAGTTGCATCCTTTGGTTTGTCATGCTTTTAATGCGGACTTTGATGGAGATCAAATGGCTGTACACGTTCCTTTGACACAGGCAGCGCAAATGGAGTGTTGGACTCTCATGCTTTCTGCAAGGAATTTGCTTGACCCTGCCAACGGGAAAACTATCGTCTATCCATCCCAAGACATGGTTCTAGGAATTTATTATCTTACAAAGATTAAGCCAAGCGGAAAGGGAACTGGCAAGCGTTTTAGTTCTGAAGAAGAGGTTTTTCTTGCGGCTGAAAACAAAAGTATTGATTGGCAAGCGGAAATACGTGTTCCTGTTATGAAGGCTCCTTTTAACGGTCAGGTTATATCAACAACAGCTGGAAGACTTCGCTTTAATGAAGAGATGCCAGATTCTGTTGAATTTGTGAATGATTTGTTAGGCGACAAAGAGTTGAAAAAACTGATTGAAAAGGTTTACCGTGAACAAGGGTCGTGGCTGACTGTTCAAATGTTGGATGCAATAAAATCTGTTGGCTATAAATATGCAACTTTCTTTGGTGCAACTATTTCCATGGATGATATAATTGTTCCACCTGAAAAGACAACAATGATTGAAGAAGCTAACAAAGCTGTTGAGGATTTACAAAATCAATACAATGCAGGACAGTTGTCTCCGGGTGAACGATACAACAAAGTTTGTGATATTTGGGCGCATACAAATGACGAGTTGACCAAAATAATGATGGAAAACCTTAAGAATGACAAAGAAGGATTCAATTCAATTTATATGATGGCTACGTCTGGTGCTCGTGGTAGTAGGGAGCAGATTCGTCAGCTGGCGGGAATGCGTGGCTTGATGGCAAAACCGAATGGAGAAATTATTGAGTTGCCAATTCGTGCTAACTTCAAGGAAGGTTTGTCTGTTATTGAATTCTTTATTTCAACAAACGGAGCTAGAAAAGGTTTGTCTGACACAGCTTTAAAAACTGCTGATGCTGGATACTTGACTAGGCGACTTGTGGATATTGCCCAAGATGTAGTTGTGAATGAAGACGATTGCGGAACGATTAACGGCATAGAGTATTCTGCTGTCAAAGAGGGAGACAAAATAATTGAACCTTTGCGAGACAGAATTGTTGGACGTTATACTTTGGAACGAGTTTTACATCCGATTACTCGTGAATTGTTGTGTGACGTGAATGAATATATTACCGATGAATTAGCTGTAAAAATTGACGAAGCAGGTGTAGAGACAGTTAAATTGCGAACTGTTCTTACATGCGAAAGTCGTTATGGAGTTTGTTGCAAATGTTATGGTCGCAATTTGGCTCATAATAAGATTGTTGAAATTGGCGAAGCCGTTGGTATTATAGCTGCACAGTCTATTGGTCAACCTGGAACGCAGTTGACAATGCGGACATTCCATGTTGGTGGAACTGCTTCGAAAACAACGGAAGAAAACAGTACCAAGTTGGACTATCCTGTACTTGTTCAAAAAATTGCAGGAAATTATGTAGAAATGAAAGATGGTTCTTGGCTGTTTACTCGTAAAGGGTTGATGGTTGTTACTCGTGTTATAAATCAGTTTGCTTTGGACAAAAAAGATGTTCTGCTTGTTGAAGATGGTTCTAGGGTTTCAAAAGACGCTCCTTTGTTTAAGCGAGGAGCAGAGGAAGTTGTTTCTACAGATGTAGCAAGAATTTTAGTCCGTGACAATGTATTGTATTTGACAAGCAGTGATCAGCAACTAGAAATTCAAAACGGAGCCAATGTCCTTGTTCGTCCTGGAACTTTTATTCCTTCTGGTGCTATCATTGCAACCTTTGATCCTTATTCGGAACCGATTATTGCTGAGGTTGACGGGTATGTTCATTTTGAGGACATTATTCTAGGTTCAACCTTGATAGAAACAATAAACAATGAAAACGGCAATGTAGAAAAAACAATTAGCGAACTCCATCTTGAAACAAAACAACCCCGTGTTTTGATTACAGATGAAGCGGGTAACGAGCAAGGTAGTTATTATCTTCCGGCGGGTGCTGTTCTTTTGGTTAATGACAACGAGCCGATTTCTGCGGGAACGACTATTGCAAAAATGCCAAAGGAAGCGTCAAAGACAAGTGATATTACAGGTGGTTTGCCCCGTGTTTCTGAATTGTTTGAAGCACGAAAGCCAAAAGATCCTGCTACATTGGCGCAAATTAGCGGAATGGTGCAGTTCAAAGGAATTACAAAAGGTAAACGACTTATAATAATTGTAGATAAATATGGTAAATCTTTTGAACATCTTGTGCCAATGACAAAAAGATTGTTGGTGAGAGATGGTGACAATATAGAGGCAGGCGAAAAATTATGTGATGGTTCTATGTCGCCACATGATATACTTGCTATTCTTGGTGAAAATGCCTTGCAAAACTATCTCATGGATGAAATTCAGCAGGTTTATAGGGATCAAGGTGTAAGTATCAATGACAAGCATATAGGCATTATTGTTAGACAGATGTTGCGTAAGGTAGAGATTGTTGCTGTTGGTGACACAAAATTTATTTACGGACAACAGGTTGACAAGTATAAATTCCATGCTGAAAATCGTAGGGTTATAGAAGAAGGTGGTCAACCTGCAATAGCTCGTCCTATGTTCCAGGGTATAACAAAAGCTGCATTGAATATTGACTCTTTTATTTCTGCGGCCTCTTTCCAAGAAACGACTCGTGTTTTGACAAATGCGGCTATCGCTGGTTCTGTTGATAATCTTCATGGGTTGAAAGAAAATGTTACAATCGGGCATTTGATTCCTGCCGGAACTGGGATT
>JAZSMM010000159.1:0-3505 GCA_045535895.1 Treponema sp. | reverse complement strand
TCGCCGTCAGTAATTGGCATGGATGCCAATTACTGACAGGAGTCGCTTGTAAACCCTTCCGTTTGTGAAGGAGCGGAAAAAAATGCAGAAATTTGAGCCAACACCTTCTGGCTTGCCTCTGGGTTTGCATTCAACATGGTAACAAATGTGTCGGGGGCAATGCATATGACCTTTGAGTCGATTTGTGCACAGGCTGTCATTTCCCTTGGCTTGTCAAAAACGCAGGACAGTTCACCAAAAAATCCACCACGTTGGCAAAAGGATGTATGGTTTATCCCGGAAAGTCGTACAGTGCCTTCGGCAAGATAATACACATCTTTTGTTTCGTCGCCAATGGTAAAAACAACAGCTCCTGCAGGAAGAACAATTAAAGACGACTTGTTACGCACAAAATAGTCAGGCGTTATAAACATGTTCCTTCTTACAACCTGTGTAAACTTTTTTGCGTCTTTGCTTGGCAAAAGATATAGTTCCGCTAGAAGAAGTTGGTCAAAAAACTGATGAACAAATATCATCTGGGCAAAAAACAAGAAAAGCACAAAAAAAACAAAGACTTCCAAAAGAAGTACAACGCTGTTTCCAAGTATTCCATAAACAAGATTGTATTTTGCCATGTCAACAAGACCAGAAAAAATACGCAAAAAGGCAAAAAATATGAAGGTACAAAAAAAAGAAGACGCAATGCATAAAAATCCGGAAGGCTTTGTCCCAGACCCTACCTTAAAGACAACAGCCACAAAAGCAAACATAACTAAGGCAGGAGCATATTTCAAAAATTCCGCTGCAACGTCCAGCACAAAACGTGGAACAACACGGCGTATAAAATCCGTGTCAATCAAAGAACCGGCGGTTGTGAAAACAAAAATCAACAGCGCAAGAAAGACCACAATCAGAATTTCCCCTGCAATGATAACCAACTGCCATGCAAAAGGTCTGCGGGGTGACGACTTATGAAAGATACAATGGATGCCTTTGACAACTGAATTAAAGAAACGGCGGGCCATCCATAAAAGTGACAGACCAATAAAAAGCTCAAAAACAATGCTTCCTTTGACGTTTAAAAAAGAGTCCACCAAACTAGGGATGTTCACAATGCCATGCAAAAATCTTTCATATACAAACAACTTCTGCAAAATACTCGGCGAGGCATGCAGCACACGAACCAATACAGTAGCTGTCATTATCACGACCGGGAGCAAAGAAAAAATAAAACCAAATGCACAGGAATAGGCATAGGTTATCAAGTCGTTCTGCATAAAAAAAGTACACGTTAAAAAGAATTCCTGTGCAATCGTTCTAAAAGAAAATTTTCTTTTCATATCCATATGTATTGTAAGATAAAACCACATGAAAAACTAGCGTTCCCCAACTTTTTTGTGTCTTGCTTTTAAAAGCTATATTTGATAAATTATTGCAATATAAGGAAGGAATTCATGGGTGCACGTGGAGAACTTTTTACCACTCAAGTTTTATTGGACAACAGATCGTATTTTTTCAATGTAAAAGAAAACAGGGCCGGCGACATTTTTTTGCAAGTAGTAGAAAGCAAAAGCAGGAACGGAGAGGATTTCGACAGACACGCAATTGTCGTTTTTGCCGATGACATGAGAAAATTTTTCAAAGGGATGGACGAGTCCCTTTCTTTTATAGAAAAAGAAAAGAAACAACGGGCAAAAGAAAAGGCCGAACGAAAGGCGGCAAAGGCTGCATCTGAAGGGAAAAAAATCTACAAGAAAAAAACAGATGCAAATGAACGCCAACACGACGGAATTAAGCGGACGGGCAAAGTCCATGTGGTTTCAAAACGAACCAACAAAGACGAGTACTAAAAACGGAACGACTTGCGTTGTATGGGGGAAGGACCGATACGGCGGCATATTTCCACATGCTCTTTAGTCGGATAGCCTTTGTGCCTTTCATAGCCATATTCCGGATATTCAATCGCATAGGAGCACATAACACGGTCTCTTTCCGTCTTGGCAAGTATGGAAGCCGCCATAACTTCCGCCACAGTAGCGTCGGCACGGGGTTTGGCCACGCACGGAACAGAAATCTTTGGACAAAAATTCCCGTCAGCCACCGCTGACAAAATAACGGTCACATCGTCGCCATATTCTTCCGCACAGAAAACAGGAAATTTTTCCCACATAAAATCAAATGCGTTTTTCATTGCCAAAAGGCTGGCTTGAAGTATGTTTATTCGGTCTATAATTTCATGGTCAACCAACGCCACGCCCCAACAGGCTCTTTCTTTTATAAGTTGTTCCAAGGCAAGGCGTTTTTTCTCGCTCAATTTTTTGGAATCATTCAAAAGTTTCACAGGAAAATCCACAGGAAGAACCACACAAGCAGCACATACAGGACCCGCCAAAGGACCTCTTCCGGCTTCGTCCAAACCGCACAAGACAGAAACATTCATCAAGGAGCCTTTTTTATCTGGAAGCAAGAAGGGGCGGTTTGTGCGGCATCCATAAAACCAGCACAACAATAGTACAACTGAGAATCCGAAAGATGTGTTGTAATTTGCGGCCGGTCGGCGACATAATCCAAACTTACAGCCACCGTTTGTCCTTCACTTGAAAAAAGCACAACAAAGGCATTTTCCCTTGTCCACTCCCCTTCAGGATTGCAAAGGCCAAGAACATAGGTTCCCTGCTCCATGGGAGAAAAAACAAATACAGGGGAAACAAAATCATGGTCAAAAGAAAGGACACCGTCTTGCTCTGAATACAACATAAAACCCTTTATTTCCTGCTTTTCAGACAAGGAAAAAAGGCTGTTCATCTTTTCCTTGATGGCGTTTTCATCTTCCTCGCAAGGAATGACATATTCTTCCAAGAGCTGTTCGGCATAAACAGGTTCATCACAATCCAAAGGCACTGGTTCAAGAAAAGACAAACCACTTTGTGGTTCTTCTGCAAAACGCAGTTCGTACCAAGAACCACAACGAGCCATAAAATAATAGGAAGAACCGTCCACAAAAGCCTTTTCAGAAGGGAACACTCCGCAAGGAATTGACGACAAAAGAGAACCCGTTTTTCGTTCAATCACAACGACAGTAGACTTTGCGTCTATAAAAACAACCGCATCAGAAAAAACACCCGGGGATGAAACAATCACTTCGTTCCATGTGAAATTCCATTCGGGGTGGAACGACTGAATGGTAAAATCATCGAGTTTGTGTGCGAATTCGCCGCTGGCATCGCCTGCAACTTGACTCACTTCCTGTGCATCACGCTCAAGAAGTGAAACGCCCTTGCCCACGATTGAGGCAAAAGCTGGCTGCACATCCAGTTGAAAATCGGCTTCTTTTACCACGAACTCCGGCTGTTCGGTTGGAATTTCTTCTTTTTTAACGATGGAATCAACCAATTCATTGAACTGTGGAAAGGATTTGGCATTGTACATGACAAAAGCAAAAAAAAATGTAAACAAGACAACTATAAAAAAAACAACCACACCAACAAGAATTTTTTTGCTTCTATTCATTCAAGGCCTCTACAAG
>JAZSMM010000352.1:0-2162 GCA_045535895.1 Treponema sp. | reverse complement strand
CGATCCGACTTCAGCAGCCGTGGATTTAACGCCGCAACAAATAGACCGGCGTGCCATGGAAAACGCAGATTTATTCCTTGCAGAAGGCATGGAACTGGACAACAATGCTTTGTGGCAGGAACTGTTTTTTGCAGTCAAGCGTAATAAAACGCCCTTTTCCATCTGTTGTGGCACAAAAACCGGTGCAAAAAAAACCGCCGTGTTCCTTGCGAAAAGCAACACAGAAAGACTGAACCCATCTTTTGTATTTTCCAACGACTCTGAGGCCCGCATCCTAGAAGAAAACGGGATTGACATTCAGTTGGCTTCACAGCAAAAAAACATACTGTTCGTCATAACCCATGGTTGTGGCGGAAGCAGCGCATATTTGCACGGCGAACGGATAAGCGCAAGTGCAACACCTGCAAAAAACTTGCTCGACGCCACCGGGGCAGGAGACGTTTTCGCAGGCGTTTTTTTGCACAGCCTGCAAAAAACAAAAGAAATCAATCAACAGGACGTGCAAAACGCTTTGCACCAAGCCTCAAAAATTGCATCAAAAATAACAACCGTACCGTTGTGCAAGGTGTCTGCAATAAAGGGGAATTCCTCTAGTTAAAAGCTACCTAAGAAGGCTTCCTTTTATAAGGTTTTCCGCAGCCTGTTCCCCCGCAAGAATACGCACCAACTGGACTGCAAATTCTTCCGCCGTTCCAGGGCCTGCCGCCGTAACAAGTTTTTCGTCTTGCACGCACCTTTTTCCGGTGTAGTGTGCCTTGGCTGTAAGATTTTTCCAGTCAGAACCGCACCACTTTTCCATTTGCTGTTCCATTCCTGGATAGCATGTGTAACTCTTGCCTGCAAGCAGTCCCAACTTCGCAAACACAACCACAGGAGCGGCACAAATCGCAGCGGTGATTCCGCCTGCACCATGGACGGCTTTTATAACCTGCACAGCTTCTTCACATCCAGCCACATTGGCAGCCCCAGGCATTCCACCGGGAACAACAACCGCATCCGGCACAGAGCCTGCAACGGTGTTTTTCAAAATATCCAAGGCAAGGACATCTGTGCATACAGTTATTCCATGTGCCCCTGTAACCTGCTTTGCTCCACCGCAGGCCGCCATCACAACTTCCACGCCGGCCCTACGCAAATAATCCACCGGGGTCAACGCTTCAACTTCTTCAAAACCTTCCGCAAAAAAAACAATCGCAGTCATTTTTCCTCCAAATAACATTTTATCCGCACAGTTTCACTTGCGTACAAAAAAAATCTCTTGTGAATATAACTGATTCTTTGTATAATGTATACATTATGCAGATTCTAATGATTGATGCGCCGCCCTTGTTCCGTGATTTTTTAAAGAACAAGCTCACAGCAGAAAAAATCACTGTTGATTTTGCCCAAAGCAAGCGAGACGCCGCAACAAAAATTCTTTCCTCGTTGCCCGATTTGATTTTAATCACCGCCGACAAGTATCTTACAGGAATTGTCGATTTAATGGAAAAAAAATTCGACAACCCGAACACCTCCAACATTCCGACCATCATAACAGGACCTGCCGTAAGTTCCGATGCAATCATGGATTTAATGCACCTTGGTGTCACCAACTACTTTACGCTGCCAATTCAATTTGACATGTTTTACGAAGCAATCAGCAAAATCTGCAGGACGCAAGTTGCCTTGGACAAAACCCCGTGCACACTTGAAACCCACATAAACGGCAACCTTGTCTTCACGGAAATATCACAGGGACTCAACCGTGACAAACTCTCTTTGCTCAAATACAAACTAGCGGATTTAGTTGCCAACAACAAAATAACCACACCCAAATTAGTGCTGCTTATGACAGGCATGTCATTGAGCTTTGTAGACGGTTACAACCTGGAACTTTTGTTGAACAGCATAGTTTCCACACCGAATTTGCAACGTGACGACATCCGCATACTTACGCTAGATCCATTTACAAAAGAACTTGTAGAAGGCCATCCAGAGTATTCGGGCATAAAGGTAGAAGCGACCATAATTCCCGTCCTAAATTCCATTGTTGACAGCACGGGAACAAAGGAAATATCCGACTTAATATCAGAAAAAATCCTAACCCCCGAATCAGAACTATCGCCATGCATAGTTGACAAGTCGGAGGCCAAGCGGTCTTAGGAAGACAATTAGAGCTCCCA
>JAZSMM010000152.1:0-8388 GCA_045535895.1 Treponema sp. | reverse complement strand
CAGGTTCCATTTCACATATAATCGGTTACGTTGGCGACATGACCCGTGAAGAATTAAAAAATTTGTACAACCAAGGCTACACGAGCAACAGTGTGGTAGGAAAGACAGGCATAGAAAAACAATACGACAGCCTTCTGCAAGGGAAGGCAGGGCAGGAAACCACCACGATTGACGTTCGTGGACGTATCCTTGCCGACACAGTAATGGTGACAAAGCCGGAGATGGGGAAGAACCTTGTCTTGACTATAGATTCAAACATCCAAACCCTTGCAGAGAAAGCCCTTGGAAACAGGATTGGAGCCGCTGTCGTCTTAAAACCGGCTTCAGGGGAAATACTGGCGATGGTTTCCTATCCTTTCTTTGATTCAAATATTTTCAGTTCAGAGAATTTTTCGAGTGAATATGCGAAAGTAGTAGAAGACAACAACAACCCATTGTTGAATAGAGCCATAAATGCGGCGTATCCACCGGCTTCTACGTTCAAGGTCGTGATGTCAGCCGCTTTGCTTGCAGAAGAAGCGATTACACCGGAAAAAAAGATAGAGTGCACCGGTTCAATACGGTATGGCGACAGGACTTTCCGCTGCCATATAGGGGTTCCGGGACACGGCTACATGGACATGAAAAACGGACTGGCTCAATCGTGCAATGTATATTATTGGACGACAGGAAGGGATTATCTTGGGATAGATTTAATCTCCAAGTACGCCTACGAGTTTGGTCTAGGCAAGCCTTTGGAAATAGATTTGCCAAGTCAAGCCACCGGCTTTATCCCGACATCCCAATGGAAGGAACGCCGATACCATGAAAAATGGCTTGGCGGGGACACTATGAGTACGTCAATCGGACAAGGATACACTATGGTCACGCCATTGCATATGGCTAACGTCGTCGCAATGGTTGTGAACGAAGGTGTCATCTACAAGCCGCATGTTTTGAAAGAAGTCCGAGACCCTGTGACCAACTCCGTGTTGTCAGAAGTGACACCAGAAGTACTGCACAAATCAGACATTCCGTCGAATGTCTGGAAGACTGTGAAAGAAAGCATGCGCCATACAGTCACGGACGGAACTGTTCAGTTTCCATTGAAGAACAAAGTGGTCAAGGTAGCAGGAAAGTCTGGCACGGGAGAAGTTGCACAATACAAGAACCAATGGCACTCCTGGTTCATAGCATATGCTCCGTTTGATGCTCCGCCTGAAGACACGATTGTTACCGCCGTTCTTGTGGAAGCTGTCAACACATGGGAATGGTGGGCACCATATGCAACGAACATAATTATGCAAGGGATATTTGCCAACCAAACATACGACGAGGCCTTGGATGCTTTGGGCTTCAGATATTTGACAAGGCCAATCGGAAGACAAGAATAAGGAACGACAGGAAACAGGACAAGAGATTTATGCGCTTACGGTTACTAGACAATTTTGATTTCCTCATGTTTGTCAGCATGGCGTTGTTGATTGTAATTGGAATTGTTTTTATTTATTCATCAGGAATAAATTCTTCCGGCGTTTTGGTTTCCAATGAATATGCGAAACAAATAGTTTTTGCTTCGACAGGGTTGATACTGCTTGCCATCGCCGCCTTGTTTGATTACAGGAAACTCATGCGGCATGCATTTAAACTTTATATTGGACTGCTGGTTGTATTGATATATACACGTCTGTTCGGAAGATATGTAAACGGAGCGCGAAGTTGGATTGGGATAGGAGGGTTGGGAATACAACCATCTGAATTTGGAAAAATAATTTTTATTTTCTTTATGGCATGGTACCTTGAGCGCTCCGACTTTGTAAAACCTAGGAAACGTTTTGTTCTTTTAATTTTAATTCTTTTGTTTCCGCTCGCTCTTATTCTTTTACAACCAGATTTAGGGACTGCAAGTGTTTACATCCCAATTTTTCTTGTCATGTGCTTTATGGCCGGCATTCCAATGCGCTATCTTATGATGTTGTTGCTCACAGGGATTTTCACCATCATATGCACAGTTCTTCCTGTTTGGGAGTCGGAAATAGCAAACAAAGCGATTCCTTGGATGCGAATTTTGACGGACAACCAGATTAGGTTTTTTATAATAACAATTTTTGCGGTGGTAACTTTTTTTGGAATACTTGGCTATATGATGTTCAAAAACAAATACTGCTATTGGATAGCATATGGATTTGGAATATCTACGGTCGCACTTTTAGCATCCATAGCAATGTCCCGTGTCCTAAAGCCGTATCAGCTAATGCGTTTGATTGTCTTCATAGATCCAAACAGCGATCCTCTTGGAGCAGGTTGGAATATAATCCAGTCGAAAATAGCGATAGGTTCAGGAAACCTGCTGGGGCAGGGTTTTTTGAACGGAACGCAGAGCCATTATAGATTCTTGCCGCAGCAAAGCACGGACTTCATCTTCAGCATTCTTTCAGAGGAATGGGGGTTTGTCGGCGGAACAATAATATTCCTATTGTATTTGATTATATTATTCAGGATTATTTTTATTATCAAAAACACAAAAAATTTATACGGCTACTATATTTCCTCTGGAATTCTGGCGATGTTTTTCTTTCATTTTATTGTAAATGTTGGAATGGTAATCGGCATAATGCCTATAACAGGAATTCCTTTGATATTCCTTTCTTACGGTGGATCTTCCTTGTGGACAGGAATGATTTGCATAGGCGTGCTGATGAGCATACACTCAAAGCAACTGGAATACAGTTTGTAAAAAACGGCCATACGATTTAGTAAAATTTAATAATACCTTGGTAGACAGAATATGCCTTATAGGAAGTAATGTGTATGAAAAATTTTCTATATAGAAGACTTAAAAACTTCCCTTTTTTCACTTCTACTTCTTTTTTGTTTCGGCAATTTTGTTTTCAAAATCAATTTTCGCCTGGGACAGCCCGGTCCAGACAAAACCGTTTATACCGATTTTATTCGCTGCGTCAACGTTTTCTTTAATATCGTCAAAAAAAACAGTTTCTTCTGGCTTTACATTTAGTCCATTCAAGACGTTGTAATAGATTTCTGGTTCCGGCTTTACAAAACCAATGTTGCATGAAAAGCAGGCATAGTCTGCATTCGTGAAAATCGGAATTTCATTCCCGTAATATTGCAAAAACTCCCTTGGCATGTTTGACAACACGCCAAGTTTGTAACCTGACTTTTTCAGGAAAAAGGCCCACTCCGTTGCATCTTCTCCCCATGCACGCCAACTTTGCATATCCAAATAAGCGATTTTTTTCATCAAGTCTTCGTTTTTTGCCAAATCTGTGTATCCTTCGGAATTCAACAACATTGAATACATTTCCGCCCCGGTTATCAAACCCCTGTCAAAGTCGACGCCAAACCGACTGTAGACGCTTCTGAACAAATCTGCAGGGATGCCTGTAAGCTTTTCCATTTCATCCGCACAGTCTCCAGTTTTGGCACAGGAAATTACGTTCCCATAATCAAAAACAACAGCTTTTATCATAAATCACCTTGCAAGTGTATTATAAAATATACATGTTTATATATTTTATATAAGTTTTTCAAGTTTCTCTCTTATAAATTCGCTCTTTTCTTTTAAACCGATTTTCCCGGTTTCCAAAACAAGCAAATTCGGCTTGGTTGGATCAAGTTTTATGCGACCGCCACCTTCTCTTATAAGCCTAAGAACCTTGTCTACAGAAATTGAAGACACTTTTGTGAATTCAATTGCAACCCTGCCGTTTCTTTCTCGCAAGGTTGATATGAAAAGTTTTTTACATATAATCCTTATCTCCGCCAAAGAAAGCAGACTCCAAACTTCGTCTGGAATTGGGCCAAATCTGTCTTCAAGTTCCCCGTACATCCTTTCCAGCCCGTCCTTGTCTGTTGTTCCGGCAATTTTTTTATATACTTCCATTTTTGTCTGCGCATTCGTTATATATGTATCTGGAATAAAACCGCTGTATTCAAGTTCCAACAACACTTCGTTTTGAGATTCATAATCTTCGTTTGTAAGACGCTGAATGGCTTCTTCTAGTAACCTCAAGTACATATCAAACCCTACAGCGTAAACCTCGCCGGACTGATCTTTTCCCAGTAGGTTTCCTGCCCCTCGAATTTCCATGTCTTTCATGGCAATTTTAAAACCAGATCCTAATTCAGTGAAATCACTTATAACTTGGAGTCTTTTCATCGCAACTTCTGACAATGCTTTGTTTTCAGGATACAGGAGATAGGCATAGGCTTTGCGGTCGCTGCGACCAACTCTGCCCCTTAACTGATATAATTGAGAAACCCCATACATGTCGGCGCGATCTATTATGATTGTGTTCACGTTTGGAATATCTATTCCATTTTCAATTATGGTCGTGGAAACCAAAACATGGAAACCACCCATTTTGAATCTACGGAAGATATCATCAAGTTCATTCGATGACATCTGTCCATGGGCCGTGTCTACCAACATCTCTGGTACAAGACGTTCTAGTTTCAAACGTATTTCATCAAGACTTTCCACTCGGTTGTGTAAATAAAAAACTTGCCCTCCTCTTTCAGCCTCTCGTCTGATAGCCATAGCAACCCTGTCCTCATTGTACTCGGCAATCACCGTCTCGATTGGTTGTCTGTTTTGTGGTGGTGTGGCAAGCAAACTCATGTCACGGATTTTCAGCAAGCTCATATGAAGGGTTCTTGGAATAGGCGTGGCACTCATAGCAATGCAATCAATATTTGTCTTCAATTCTTTAAGCCTTTCTTTGTCTTTCACACCAAAACGCTGTTCCTCGTCAATTATCAGCAGTCCTAAATCTTTGAACACAACATCTTTTTGTATTATCCTATGAGTGCCAACAAGTATGTCAACACCACCTGAAACAAGGCTCTTTAATATTTTCTTTTGTTCCTGCCCAGAAACGAATCTTGACATATGTGCTATGCGTACGGGGAAATTCTCAAAACGCTCCAGGCAGGTTTCATAGTGTTGTTCCGCCAGAATTGTCGTAGGAGCAAGGAAAGCGACTTGCTTTCCACCCATAACGGCTTTAAAAGCCGCCCTCATTGCAATTTCAGTTTTGCCGTAGCCGACATCCCCGCATATAAGTCTGTCCATCGGGACAGGCTTTTCCATGTCCGCCTTTACCTCCACAGAAACACTCAACTGGTCTTCCGTTTCTGTATACGGGAAAGCCGCCTCAAAGGAAGTCTGCCATTCTGTGTCTTTTGGAAAAGGGAAACCGCGTGCAGCCTTCCTGCGTGAATACAAATCTATCAATTTTTTAGCAACTTCCTCCGCAGCCGCCCTGGCCTTTCCTTTTCTGTTTTCCCAACTTTTTGAACCAATCCTGTCTAGCCTAGGCTGCGTTCCTTCGTTTCCAATATAACGCTGAACAAGGTTAACCTGCTCAATGGGGATGAAAACTGTTTCCTCATCCGCATATTCAAGTTTGATGTAATCTCGTTCATTCCCCATGGCCTTGATGCGTTCTATCCCCTTGAACAGGCCTATCCCATGGTTTACATGGACAACGTAATCTCCTGGATTCAACTCCACAAACGTATCAATTGCAGCACTTTTTACATGCTTGAATGTTTTCCGGATATGCTTTCGTCGACCAAAGATTTCATTTTCTTGTATCACAAGAATCTTCAGTTCTGGAATACCAAAGCCTGCGGACAATGAATCCCCAAAAATGAAAAGTTGTGGTCGGGCAAAATCCTTTAGCAACTCCCCTACCCGCAAAGCCTGGTTTTCACTGTCGGCATAAACATATACAGTCCATCCTTCTTTTATGAGTGCGTCCACGGATTCTTTTAAATATTGTATGTTGCCGAAAAAACTTCTAGGCGGATCTATATCCAAACCAAAACGAGAGTTCACATCGAAAGCTGCCAACGGTTCCGTGTGCAGGCTCCTAAACAAAATACATTTATTGCGGGAAACCATTAAATCGGTGAATTTATGTATTATTTTTTGCGGGGGCGGAACAAATTGCGACAAATGAATTTTTTTATACAAGCCTAAATACTCTCTTTCAAGGACTTCCTGTCCATTGACAAGTCTGTCATAATCAAGAAAAAAAACAGGAATAGATTCGTCAAGGTAATCAAATACGCTGTATTTCTTTTCAAACAGTTCTTGATAAAAAAGTTCCTCCCCTTCGCTTTCTTTAAGGACGACAAGTTCTGTCAACAGTTTTTCTTTTGAGGATTTGACTTTTTCTAGGGAATATTCTTCAGGATTTCTTTCTTTGATAAAAAAATCTTTATCTGAATTAAATTTCATCTCTAATTTTTTTACAAAATCCTCAGTCCAGACAATTTCTTTCATTGGGTAGATTAAAATTCGAGTCACCGTGGACAATGAATTCTGTGTGTCCGGATCGAATGTTTTTATCTGTTCAACAGAATCAAAGTCGAACACAATTCTATGTGCGAAGGCTTCCCCCGGCATGAATATATCCAAGACTTCTCCACGCAGTGTAAATTCACCACGGACTGTAACGCGCGGAACTCTTGTATACCCGTATTCTGCAAGCCGTTCCGACAAGGACACGGGATCGAAAGAATTTCCCGTCACGACAGGAAAAAGCAAAGATTTCATATATTCCGGTGATGGCACTGGAGTTTGCAAACTGCGTTGGGTGACGATAAATACTTTCTTTTCTGAATCCGCGAACAAATCACCACCTGCAAGTCTTGCTAGGACAGAAGCCCTTTCTCCAAAAACTGTGGAGCCTTTTGGAACAGCCCTGTACGGAACAGTACCCCACCATGGCAAAATGCAAGTGTCAATCCTAGGAAAAACAGTCTCCAAATCCATCGCCAAAGATTGCGCTTCCCTTTCTCCGGGGACGACAACAACGATGCTGTTAGACATATCTTCCGCACAAAAGCCGATAAAAAAGGAAGAAAGGCTTCCTTGTGAACCCTCGATTTCAATGGGATATTTTGAGGAATCTGCAAAAGATTCCAGAACGGATTTAGCTTTGTCCCATGACTTTAAAGCCACTTGAAAAGAATTTGATTGTAAGGTATTCATATATATTGTCCGATAATTAAGTATATATTAAACCCTTGTACAAGGAGTACTGTTTTGAAACGTATACTGTTCTTCATTATAATTATTTTTGCAGTTTTTGCCCAGTCCTATTCACAGGATATGGAAGTGACTGCAAAATTCTATAACAAAACCATGTATTATCCTGAATCTTCCGTAGACAATCCTGTTTTTGTCCATATAACCGTGGCAAACAAAGGACCGGAAACTTTAAGGTTTAAATTAGCAGACGACAGAGCTTTCAGTTTGGATTTCAATGTTGTAAATGTAAAAAACAAAGAGTTGCCCAAAACAGACACTCTTGTGCGCCGCAGAACAATGCAGCAAACCGTATATTTCAGAGAAATCTCGTTGGAAAGCGGAGAAGAATATTCTTTTGTTGAAAACCTAAAGGATTTTATACAAGTGAAAGAGCCCGGAGTATACTATGCGGACATTGTTTTTTACCCGGAACTTTACAAATCAAAATTGGCGAATTCCGTTTTGTCAAACAGGCTCACACTTGAAATACGCCCTTCCCCTAGTGCGGCGGCTTCTGTGGCCATTCCTGTGGCTCCTGTAACGGCTGAAATCCTAAAGCCGGAGGCTGTTTCTCCTGACAAGGTTGTTGAACAAACAATTATCGCCCGCCAGCGCAGTTTGTGGGATCAATTTTTCTTGTATATGGATATAGAGCAGATGATGTTAAGAGATCCAGTTAGAAATCGAAAATACCGATCGGCATCGGCTGCAGATAGAAACAGAATGATTGAAAACTACAAGACGGATTTAATGCAGGAAAGAATGGATCGTGACATAGTGTCAATTCCGGAGAGGTTCACCATCGACAGAACTGTCTACACCCAAAACGAAGGAACAGTGACGACTACACAATGGTTTAAATACGACACTTTCCATGAGAAGAAGAGATACACGTATTATGTACGTCAAAGAGATGGGATTTGGCAAATTTACGACTACACGGTTGAAAACCTGGGGACAGAATGAAAGCACTGATTGTATCAGAATCAAAGCATGAAACCGCACTTATTGAAACATATGTCAAACAGGCGGGCTATGAACACATAACATATGGCTGGTTTCTTAAAGCGATGGACAACATTGAAGAAATTTCTCCTGAATTGATTATAATACACGCCGTTGATTATCCTCGCCACTGGAAGGTCTTGGCACAATATGTAAAATCCTTTCAGCACATGCAGATAATACTTTTTGCTTCCGAGACTTATTTTGACGAGGAAGAACAAAAAAAAGCGGATTTTCTTGGGATAAAGGGCGTGGTGACAGGCTTTTCTCCGGAGGACATCAGCAAATTCAATTCTTTGGTATTGGAAGAAAAACAGCCAGTTCCATGCAAAGACGAGGGC
>JAZSMM010000304.1:0-2350 GCA_045535895.1 Treponema sp. | reverse complement strand
AGTCAAATTCAATTCCCTGTCCAATTCTAATTGGTCCAGAACCCAAGACAAGGATTCTACCTTTGCTTTCCGTTTTGCGAGTTGCAAGGAATTGTTCGGCTTCGTTTTCTTTGTCGTATGTGCTGTAAAAATACGGTGTCTCTGCGTCAAATTCGCCACCACAAGTGTCCACCATTTTGTAACTTGCAGGCAAGTGAGCAAGTTTTCCTTCTTTTCTGGCTTCTTCAGCTTCTTCAGCCTCTGCAAGAACTCCCATGGCACCAAGGATTTTCACACCAGTTGCTTCTTGGATTACTTTGTCAGGATAGCCCATCTTCTTTAACTCAAGATAAAAGTCCGGGGCAAGTTCCGTGCCATCTTCCTTGATTTTCGCCATTGCCTTGTCCGCATTTACAAGGTTTTGCAGTTTGTACAAAAACCACATGTCAATCTGGGTTATTTCATGGATTTTCTCCAAAGAAAGAAGCCCACGGCTCATCGCTTCGTAAATTGCGAACAACCTCTGGTCCGTGCATTCGCCTACCCTGCGAACAATTTGTTCCGGCTTTTCTTCCATGAAAGCCGGCAAACGACAAGTTGAAACAGAAATTTCAGCACCACGTACAGCCTTCATCAAAGCCTGCTCAAAAGTGACGCCGATTGACATGACCTCCCCAGTGGCTTTCATCTGCGTTCCAAGCGTTCGCTTTGCATATACGAATTTATCAAAAGGCCATTTTGGGAATTTTACAACAACATAATCAACGGTTGGTTCAAAACAAGCCATCGTCTTCTTTGTAACGGCGTTGGGGATTTCGTCCAACGTACAGCCGACTGCAATCAAAGAAGCGACCTTTGCGATTGGATAACCCGTCGCCTTAGAAGCCAATGCAGAAGAACGTGAAACACGGGGATTTACTTCTATTACGGCATATTCAAAACTGTCCGGCTTTAACGCAAACTGGCAGTTACAACCACCTTCCACACCCAAGGCACAAACAATGTTCAAAGCAGCCGAACGCAACATCTGGTATTCTTTGTCAGAAAGTGTAAGAGCGGGTGCAACAACTATACTGTCGCCTGTATGAACACCAACCGGGTCAAAGTTTTCCATGGAGCAAACAGTGATTGCGTTTCCTGCGCTGTCACGGATAACTTCAAATTCAATTTCTTTCCAGCCGGAAATGCATTTTTCCACAAGAATCTGATGGATGGGAGAACGATGCAATCCATTCTGACCGATTTCCCTTAATTCTTCTTCCGAATTGGCAATACCGCCACCGGTTCCACCCAAGGTAAAAGCCGGTCGCACAATAACCGGATAGCCAATTTCACCTGCAAAATGTAACGCACTTTCTAAATCCGTAACAACCTTGGAAGGAATGCAAGGCTCGCCGATTGATTCCATAGTATCCTTGAACATCTGCCGGTCTTCTGCCTTGTCGATTGTGTCCGGACGCGCACCCAAAAGCTGAACTCCATGCTCGGCAAGAAAACCTTCTTTCGCAAGTTGCATGGAAATAGTCAAACCCGTCTGCCCACCCAAAGTTGAAAGCAAACTGTCTGGCTTTTCTTTTTCTATAATTCGCTTAATTGTTTCTGGTATAAGCGGTTCTATATAAATTGCGTCCGCCATGGAATGATCTGTCATCAACGTGGCGGGATTTGAGTTTACAAGAACAACTTCCAACCCCTGCTCTTTCAACGCCTTGCAAGCCTGTGTTCCCGCATAGTCAAACTCGGCAGCCTGTCCAATCACGATTGGTCCAGAGCCAATAACCATAACCTTATGAATCTTTGGATTTAACGGCATAATCTTCTCCTTTTTTTACTCTTCCCGCAGTTCTTTTACGGCATTTACAAGGTCAACAAATCTGTCAAAAAGGAATTCTGTATCCAACGGTCCACCAGCAGCCTCCGGATGAAATTGAACCGAAAAACCCGGAAAGTCGGAATATTTTATTCCCTCGCAAGTTCCGTCGTTCACATTGACAAAAGAAAGTTCCGCATCTTCTGGCAAAGTTTCTGGCAAAACTGCATAACCGTGGCTTTGGCTTGTGATATAAACACGTCCTGTGGCAACGTCTTTTACTGGCTGGTTTTCTCCCCGGTGTCCGTATTTCATCTTTTGGGTTTTTGCACCACGAGCCAACGCAAGAAGCATATGACCTAAACATATTCCAAAAATCGGCAGCCCAGAATCGCTAAGGTCGCGAATCTCGTTTATTATTTGGGGATTTTCCGCAGGGTCTCCCGGCCCGCTGGAAAGCACCACTCCATCTGGTTCTAGGTCAATAATTTGTTCGCAAGTAGCAGTGGCAGGAACAACAACAACTTCAAGCCCACGCTTTAAAAGCTGCCTATGTATGCT
>JAZSMM010000276.1:0-7490 GCA_045535895.1 Treponema sp. | reverse complement strand
TTTTTGGAACAATGGTTGGAACAAGCGAACTGCTGCTTATTTCCATCCAAATGGACGAAGATTGGAACGCTTTCCTAAAAGCAAAACTTGGGGACAAAGACGTTTCACAGGCAATGGAAGAATTTTTATTCGGTCTTTCATTTGAACAAATTCAAACATTAAAAAACACACTCCGTGAAAAGGGCATCTCTGCTATCGGACGTGACGAAATATCTTCTTTTCTTGGGCAGGAAATAAAAACCGACATAACGTCGGATTTACGCGACTTTTACATGCTATATACAGTACGCCGAGACAATGCACGTGTTCGCAAACGACTAGGAATCCCCGGTCCCCACAACACATTGGAAGATCATTACATGCGTTTTATCTTGGAAAAAAATCAAGAAAAACAGTACAACGACATTTACGCAAAATAAAACAATAACACTATAGAAATTTGTCTTATTTCCACAAATTCTGCGGATTCACAGAAGTACCGTTTTTATAAACCGCAAAATGCAAGTGCGGACCTGTACTCAACCCTGTGCTTCCTACTTCGCCTATTTTTGTTGTCGAATATACATATCTACCGACCCTTGTGTTTATTCTGCTAAGATGTGCATACAAGGTACGATACCCGGAATGATGTTTGACCACAACGTAGTTTCCATATGTAGAATTATAAGAAGCCTCCACAACCGTTCCGTCAAGCGCTGCATATACAGAAGTTCCTGTGTTTGCGGCCATGTCTATGCCACCGTGGAAAGACCTTTTCCCCGTAAAAGGACTCGAACGCCATCCCCAGTAAGACGAAAAATAGTACCGCCCTTTAATTGGCCGTGTAAACAGGTCGCCGTTTATTTCCTGCCGCGTAACCCAATCCAACTCTGCGTCAGGAAGAAACAATGTAGTTCCGGCAGACAATGAACATCCTTGTTCAAGATTATTCACAAGCGCACATTTTTCCAAAGAAATTTCGTATTTTTCCGCTATGGAGTCAAGTTTTTCTCCATCATCTCTTACGGTATATAATATTCCTGGCATTGAAGGAATTTTAAGATATTGACCTATTTGAAGAAGCCTTGACTGACGAATATTATTTACACTTATGATTGTGTCTTGGGTTACACCAAAATCCTCTGCAATAATTCCAATCATATCCCCTTTCTTAACACGATACGCCACATAAGACAAATCACTAGCAGGAGCAAAGGAATCCGCCATGACAAGGCTGTCTTGAATGGCAACATGAGAAACATCCACATCATCATTTTCGCTTAAAACAGGCATAACCGGTGTTTCAAAACCACCTTGGCCTGTTTGTGCTTGCCCCGGATTGTCCAAATACGGAATAAGAAAAAACAACCCTGCAATTCCTGCAAAACAACAAAAGCCTGCTATGCAATACTTAATAATAAGTTTCATCATCAAATCCTGCCTGTTAAATACGGTTCAACCCGATAAGATATGTTTCAAAGGATTCTGCCCTGCAAGCCTCCGGCTTGAACCCCCGTGCAGTCTTAAAAATCCCTCGCATAGCCTTTAACAAGTGTTGTTGGTCTCCGCCCTGAAAAACTTTCACCACAAAGTTTCCCCCAGCACAAAGCATTGTCTGGGCATAATAAATTGCAAGTTCCACCAAACCTGTGGAACGAGCGGTGTCAACAGTACGATTGCCAGTAGTAGGCGGAGCAGCGTCACAAATAACCAAATCATATGGACCAAGCTCTTTTGCTTGCTGCCGCACTCTTTCGTCATACAAATCACCTTGCACAAACGTAAGGTTGGAGGCAACAACGTCTTTTGAAAGTGGTTTTAAGTCTATGGATGTCACATACCCACTTCCTTCCAAAAACCGCAAAACAAAAGTCGTCCAACTTCCTGGTGCAGAACCCAAATCCAATATACGGCTGTTTTTTTTAAGCACATTGAATTTTTCGTCTATTTCCTTGAGCTTGTAAACGGAACGAGCCGGATAGCCTTCTGAAAAAGCCTTGCGCGACCAGTAGTCTGGTTTTTCGTAACTGTTAGAAGCCATATGCTTTATTATATTCGGCATAGTTTCTGTTATAATTTACAGAAAACTAAAATTCAATGTTTTCAGAACAATTAAATTTTGATATAATAAACATATGACAAATGATTTTACCACAGAATTACAAGAAATAGAATATGTCCTGCACAATAATCTTCCCAATGATTGTTCTTATGACTGGAATCTAAATACGTTCGGACTTTTGCCAGAATGCGTGACAGAAAAACATATATCCCAATTAATCGAGCCGGGTCGTAGCTTATTGAACCTTGGGGGCAAGAGATGGAGACCGTTGCTTTTGGTTTTGTGCGCCCAAGCCGCCTCTGGAACAGAAGAAGCACCAAAATCTGCTTACAACATAGTCCCTTTGGTGGAATTCATTCACACTGCTAGCCTTATTCATGACGACATAGAAGATGCCGCAGACACAAGACGTGGTGCTCCTGCCGCCCACATAACATACGGCTTGGACTCCGCCTTAAACGCCGGCTCTTGGATGTATTTTGCGGCTTCTAGCTGCATTGCCAATTCAGGGCTCTCGGCAGAGCAGCAATTACTTTTGCATCGTCTATATGCACAGGAACTCCGCAGATTGCATCTGGGGCAGGCAATGGACATTTCTTGGCACAAGGACAACACCTCTGTTCCCAGCGTAGCTGAATACACTGCAATGGTTCGATTAAAAACAGGAACTCTTGCATCTCTTGCCGCCCAAGCAGGAACTATCGCAGGAGGAGGAACAGAAGCCCAAGCCGCACAAATGGGAACGGCAGCCGCGGACATAGG
Organism: Treponema sp.; assembly: GCA_045535895.1. Classification (GTDB taxonomy): domain Bacteria; phylum Spirochaetota; class Spirochaetia; order Treponematales; family Treponemataceae; genus Treponema_F. The sequence continues at coordinate 4,687 of JAZSMM010000276.1, read as the reverse complement.
AATTGGCTTTCAAGTGCTGGACGACGTTATAAACCTTTCCACAGGCAATCCCGGCAAAAAAAGAGGAGACGATATTGTTGAAGGGAAAAAAAGTCTCCCTATAATCATGCACCTTACTTCATGTCCTCAAGATTTTGACAAAATTATGGAATGCTTTAAACAGGCAAGGAAAGAAGGTATTGATTCTATTGCAGTAGAAAAATGCATAGATATCGTTGAGTCCAGCAATTCCATTGCAGAAGCAAAAAAGTTGGCAAATTTGCTTATAACAGAATCCTGTGAACGCACCAGACAAATGTACCCTAACTCACCTGTTCCAGACAAAATAACAGACTTGTTCACTGGAATGATTAAAAACAATGCATAATATTTTAACAAGGAGGTACACATTCATGAAAGAAAGCCCAGAAATATTGAACACACAAGCGATAGAATTTGCCTCCAAAGGGGAATATACAGAAGCTATCGCCTGCTTTAAACGGGCACTGACCATGGAAAATAAAAATTTTTTGTTGTGGTACAACTTAGGAATCACATACCGCGACGCAGGAAACCTTCAAGAAGCAAAAAACACAATGCTTGCCGCATACAAGTTAGAACCAGAGGACGAAGATGTCATAGAAACTTTGACACACATCTGTTTTATGCTTTCTGAATATGAAGAAGCTCTAACTTTTTGTACCGAAGGCCTTTCCATAAACGAACAGAATCCACACCTGTGGAATAATTACGGCGTAATTTATTTCACACAAGGTGAATATGAAGTAGCTTGTGATGCTTTTGAAAAAGCAGTAACCATAAACCCAAACTACTATGACGCACTTTTTAATCTTCGTGACACCTACCAGCAACTTGGAAACAAACACGGAGAAAAAGAATGCAACAATCGCCTAAAAACCATTCCTAGAGGAGATTTTTATGCGTGACAGAGCCTGCGTCATAAATTTTGAAAAAGACGTTGTATGGGTAACCCCTTTGCTAAGCGACACATGCATAAATTGCAATCATCCAACTTGTGCAAAAAGAGGAAGTCCTTTTCAAGCCACAAATCCAAACAAGCTTGCCCTAAAATGTGGCGATATAGTAAAAATTGGGGTGTCCAGAAAGGCTCAGTTGTTACAGGCTTTGATTGCTTTGCTTTTACCTATACTCTCTGCTGTTGGTGGATATTTTATTGTAGAACCAATCGCAAATTTTACAGGGAAAACTGCCACAGAAGGAATAAAAGCCGCAAGCGTTCTTTTGTGTTTGGGAATTACAACAGGAATAATTACAATTATCACACGCAGCAAATTAAACTTGGCAAAACCTGTCATTGTTTCTGTTATTAAAGACGCAGAAGAAACTAGGCAAAGTCCCTCGCCAAAGTGTTGATTGCTTGAGCCATTTCCTGCAACGGAACTTGTCGCTGCACGCCGCCAAGTTCCCATGCAACCTTTGGCATTCCGTAAACAATGCAGGTGTGTTCATCTTGTCCCAGCGTATATGCTCCTTGACGGCGCATTTCTGCAAGTTGAGCCGCGCCATCGTTTCCCATGCCTGTCATAATAACGCCAAGAGCCCGGTTTTGGTAAAGGGAAGCAACAGATTCAAAAAGCACATCAGCAGAAGGTCTGTGACCGTTCCGTTGGGGAGCATCCGAAAGCCTGACAACTGTTGCCAAAGATTTCTTTTCCAAATAAATATGGTAATTTCCGGGAGCAATAAGTATTCTCCCTTTCTTAAGCAAATCTCCGTCTTGGGCTTCTTTTACCTCAAGAGGGCAGATGTTGTTCAAACTGTTTGCAAATTCTCCTGTAAAACCGGCCGGCATATGTTGAACAACAAGAATAGGCTGCTTTATATTTGGATCTATGTTCTTAAAAACCTCACGCAAAGCATTAGGACCGCCGGTTGAAATACCAATTGCAATAACCTCTATACGACCGCCTTCTCGCAAAGGAGTAATTACAGCGGGGGTTTTACGTTGAACAGAAAAATCAAGGAAAGATGCCACGCCAGAAGAACTTGGTTCAGATTGCAGAGGTAATCCAAATTTGCGCTCAGAATTTTGCACATCTACCGAAGATCTAAGCGGCAAAGTGCTGCGATTTCCTTTTAAACGGGCATAACGCCCTCCATAAGAAGGCAACAATTCAGCAAGCCGTTCTGCAATTGCACCTAAATCACCTCCAGCAGAACCATTTGGCTTTGCAAGGAAATCGCTGGCTCCTAATTCCAAGCATTGCATTGTAACAGAAGCACCTTCCGTTGTTAAACTGGAAAGCATTATAACAGGAATATCTATTCCCCGTTTTTTACGTTCCCTAAGGAATTCCAAGCCATTCATAATAGGCATCTCTATGTCAAGGACTATCACGTCTGGCTTGCATACCGGAATTTTATCCAGAGCAAATTGACCGTTCATAGCTTTGCCCGCAACAAATAAACCTGGTGTATTTTCTACAATTTTGGAAATAAGATTTCGCATCAAAGCAGAATCATCAACAATTAAAACGCCAATTTCATGTGAATCCATATTCAACCCACTCACAAATCAAAATCAAGTATTCTTTTGATATAAACAAGCCCAATTAGTTTTAAGGAATTCAAACTTTGTGTTCATTCCAAATAGAGACTCAGAATGACCTATATAAAGATATGAATGAGCTGCCATAGCATCCCAAAAATGATTTATAACTTCGAGTTGCGCCGCCTCATCAAAATAGATGAGTACATTTCTACAGAATACAATGTCAAGGTTTCGAGTACTGGGGGCATACTTGAGGTTGTGGTAGTCAAACCGAATAGTCTTCATCAATTCATCAGTAACTTGGTATCCACCATCAACTTTTCTAAAAAACTTGACAAGATATTTTTCCGGTATGCCGGCAATACGGGCATCTGGATAAAAACCTTGCTTTCCTACCATAAGGGATTTAAGAGAAATGTCCGAAGCCATTATTTCAAAAGTGTACGGAACGGGAAGAATATCTTTTAAAATCATGGCAATTGTGTAAGGCTCTTCACCTGTTGAACAACCGGCACTCCAAATACGAATTTTCTTGTCAAACTGCGATTTTTTTTGCTCCATCAAATGCGGAATAACATAATTCACCAAAGCATCAAAATGAGGTTGGTTTCTGAAAAAGCGGGTCAGATTTGTTGTCACAGAATCAAGAAACAACTTCATCTCTTCTTTGTTTGTCGTGACAACTCTATAATAATCCTGCACTGAATCAAGTTGTTTTTCACGCAATCGTTCTTTTAAACGACTATCAAGAATTGATCTGTTCGTATCTGAAAAAGTAATACCACTTTCAGCATAAATAACTTTACGGAACATATCAAATTCGGAATCTGAAAGCAAGTCAGCCATGCATACTATTTTATAGCGGATATAAAAATATGTAAATATAAAAAAAACATTTTTAACAAATTATCTTGTCAAGCAAAGACTTGCATCCTAACAAGACATCATTATATGTAGCATCAAAATTACCTGTATACCACGGATCCGCAATTTCTTTGTTTATTCCAGCAAATTCAAGAAGTTGAAACAATTTATGTTCACATCCGACAGGCACAATACGGTGCAGATTGCGCATATTCGCATTGTCCATACCTACTATGTAATCAAATTCATGGAAATCGTCATTAGTTATCTGCCTAGCCTTATGGTTTCCTACAGGAATACCAACCGAATGTAATTTTCTTGCAGTTCCATAATGAACTCCATTTCCAATTTCTTCCCTGCTTGTACCCGCTGAATCAATATAAAAATTTGATGTTTGTCCGGCTTTATCCACCAAAAACTTCATCACATATTCCGCCATTGTAGAACGGCAAATATTCCCATGGCAAACAAATAAAATCTTTTTCATAAGCACCCCAAAAAACCGAACAAACTAAAATTTAGAATCTATAGCCTCCGCCAACTGTAAGCATGGAGCCTTCCGAACCTACAGTGACTTCCGCCGTGCCAAAAAACTTTTCACCTCCAAACCATACACCAAATGGCGTTAATTGAAAAGCCACAAAAGGACTTGCTCTGGAATCTTCTGTTCCCGTAGGAATAAAAACTTCTCCACCAAGTCCCACGGCCCCAAACAATTTTACAGAAGGTCTGTCCATATAAATGCGCCTGTATTTGAATTGCAACGAAACATACATAAGGCTGTTAAATGTTTCTTCACCGTTTCTTACAATGTTAGCAAAGGCTGGCATTCCCCAAGAAACAGATGCCCCTATGGCATTTTTAGGCGTGACATTGCGCAGATACTCAAACGTAAAGGATGGAATTATCTTCATACTTCCATCCTCAGACTCGTTCCCTATCGAAGAAAAAGCCGAAGTAAAAACCCCTGCAAAAAATTCAACTGCAGGGAACATCCCTACTTTAAATTGTATTTCATTTTTTTTTGAATTACTTTCCGAAAAATCTGCTGCAACCGCTGAAAAAAGAATACAAAACATAAGAATAACTAAAACAAACTTCTTCATAACGAACCTCCAAAAGTCAAATTCTCTAAAATCCTGCAAGTTACATTTCTTTTTATTTTCTATATATTTTGATTAATATTTGACAATACAGCCAAGTTGTGATAATTTGTATCGTGAACATTTCTATTATTAGCAAGGAGATATACCATGAACCCTTTATGGTTATACATCGGTCTCCCTGTTGCAGGACTTGTTCTTGGATGGA
>JAZSMM010000101.1:0-3524 GCA_045535895.1 Treponema sp. | reverse complement strand
CATGGCTACGATCCGACTTTCCAACAAGGCGGGAACTCTTTCCATGTAGTCCCGTGTGTTTATTCCTGCCCCCACAATGTAGCGGTGGCGGTTGTCCAAAAGTTCCAAAGGATGTTCTTCGTGCATTGCGTAGTCCTTGCGGAAAACCATGGAAACAAGGCAGTTGTTCTCGTCTATTACAGGCAACGAGTTCAGTTTGTATTTCCAAATCAAATCGTTTGCCTCGCTCAACGAGATTCCGTCTTTGCCCACAATCAAGTCGTCGAATTTGGTCATGTAGTCCTGAACTTTTTCGGACAGGTCTTCTTTTTGTATGCGAAAGTCACGGCTGGTAATTATTCCAAGCAGTTTGCCGTGAGGACTTCCGTCTTGTGTAACGGCCATGGTGGAATGTCCTGTTCGATTCCTTAAATCGACAACATCCTGCAAGGTTTGGTCTGGCTTTATGTTTGAATCCGAAGTGACGAAACCTGCCTTGTGGGATTTTACCCTCCTAATCATTTCTGATTGTTGTTCTATTGTTTGAGAGCCGTATATAAATGATATTCCGCCTTCCTTTGCCAAGGCTATGGCCATTGTGTCGTTGGAGACCGACTGCATCACAGCTGAAACCATAGGAATGTTCATGGAAATGGGGCTTTCCTCTCCCTTTCGGAATTTCACTATGGGTGTTCTTAAACTTACGTTTGTAGGAATGCATTCCGCAGAGGAATAACCGGGAACCAAAAGATATTCGCCGAATGTGTGTGACGGCTCTGAAAAATAATAAGCCATTTCAGTCTCCTTGACGTATAGATTAATAGATAATTCTACTTCAAAAGCAGATGTAGGGTCAAGCCATGCGGCAAGTACAAATTGCGGTGCAACTTTAGCATTTTGTTACGTAAGTGACAAAAAATAAAAAAAATGCTAATATCATCGCAAGGTAGAAGACATGACTTTATATGAAGAATTGGAATGGCGAGGTCTAATCAAAGACGTAGCCGGAGATGACATCAAAGAAAAAATTAACAGCGGAAGTATTTCCTTTTATTGGGGTACCGACCCCACAGCCGACAGTTTGCATCTAGGACATTATTCCAGCCTGGTTACTGCAAAGCGTTTGGCAAAGGCTGGACATCATCCCATCTTGTTGGTTGGCGGAGCCACCGGGTTGATTGGAGATCCTCGTCCAACTGCGGAACGGGAACTCATCGCAAAGGAAACCCTGGAAAAAAATATTGAGGGCATAAAGGCTCAGGTTTCACGGATTTTTGAAGACAAAGCCGAAATTGTGAACAATTACGACTGGATGAAAAATTTCAGTTTTTTGGATTTTTTGAGGGACATTGGAAAATACATAAATGTCAGTTATATGCTGGGAAAAGATATTATCAGCCGACGACTGGAAAGTGGAATAACTTTTGCGGAATTTGCCTACACTTTGATTCAAGGCTATGACTTTTTGCATCTTTTTCGCACTAAAAATTGCATTTTACAGGTTGAAGGTGCAGACCAATGGGGCAACATAACCACCGGGCTTGAGTTGATTCGTAAGCTTGAAGGCAAAGACGCTTACGGTTTTACAATGCCGTTGGTTTTAGACAAATATGGCAATAAATTCGGCAAGTCCGCCGGCAACGCTTTGTGGCTTGATATTAAAAAGACTTCCAGTTATGAATTATACCAATACCTAATCAATGTAGACGACAGCATGGTGGGTTCCTATCTGCGTATTTTTACCTTCTTGTCCAAAGAAGAAATAGAAGATCTGGAAGCCAAAAATGCCGCCGCTCCTGAACTGCGAGAAGCTCACAAGGCTTTGGCACGTGAAATAATAACCGACTTGCATGGCAAGGCTGAATTTGACAAAGCTGTTGACATAAGCGACGCATTGTTTTCAGGCAATGTAAAAAGCTTGTCTGTGGCAGACATCAGGATTGGGTTCAAGGATGTGCCAACCGTTGAGATTGCCGACAATGATACAACTTTGATTGACTTGCTTGTGAGCAACAAGATATGTTCCAGCCGCCGGGAAGTTCGTGAGTTTTTGTCCGCAGGATCCATAACTTTGAACGGTGACAAGGCGACGGACGAAAACCTTGTTGTTTCAAGAGCACTTGCAATTGAAGGAGAAGTCATCGTTCTTCGGCGTGGCAAAAAAAAGAACTATATCGTGAAATTTATATAGCCTTTGCGTAAGGTTTTGCATTCACTTTTAACGGAGGAAACATGGATTTACCTAACAAAAGACCAGATGGCATGAAAAGAATCTCAACTATTGAGTTGGCCGGCAAATTCATTGACGAGCAAGTTGCATTTGTCCGCCAGCAAGTAAAAGACAAAAAAGTTTTGCTTGCCCTTTCGGGCGGGGTTGACAGCTCTGTTGTGGCCGCCTTGTTGATTAAGGCAATTGGAAAACAATTGGTTTGCGTCCATGTCAATCACGGATTGATGAGAAAAGGTGAAAGCGAGCAAGTTGTAGAGGTGTTTAAGAATCAACTTGATGCCAACCTTGTCTACATTGATGCGACCGACAGGTTCTTGGATTTATTGAAAGATGTGGCTGAACCAGAACAAAAACGCAAAATTATCGGCGGAGAGTTCATCAAAGTCTTTGATGAAGAGGCTAAAAAATTGCAAGGGATTTCTTTTCTTGCACAAGGCACGATTTATCCGGACATCATCGAAAGCGACGGCGTGAAAGCCCATCACAATGTTGGTGGCTTGCCGGAAGACATGCAGTTTGAACTTGTAGAACCCGTGCGTCTTCTTTACAAGGACGAAGTACGTGTTGTCGGTGAGGCATTGGGTTTGCCGCACAGCATGGTTTATCGTCAGCCTTTTCCGGGACCCGGCTTGGGGGTGCGTTGTCTGGGTGCAATCACCCGTGACAGGTTGCATGCCTTGCGTGAAGCGGACGCAATCTTGCGTGAAGAATTTGACAACGCTGGTCTTGCTGAAAAAGTTTGGCAATATTTTATTTCCGTGCCGGATTTCAAAAGCGTAGGTGTGCGTGACGGCAAACGATATGAAGGATGGCCTGCGATTATTCGTGCAGTGAACACAACCGATGCAATGACTGCCACAATCGAAGAGATTCCATATCCTGTTCTTCACAAAATCACTGCAAGGATTACTACAGAAGTTGAAGGCATAAATCGTGTTGTATACGATTTGACTCCAAAGCCGGTTGGAACAATCGAGTGGGAGTGATTTTTACGGATTGATTTTTTAAGTATCTTCTGGTTGTCTGTGTTTTGTGGGAATTCCCAGACCAAACAATGCATAATCTCCTTTGCACGGGTCGTCCGGCCAAACTTGACGTAAAACGTCTGTAAGCATTCTTGCGGTCTTTGCGGAACTTGTAGATTTCTCTGGCAAAAGACCTAGCTTGATTGATTCTTGGAGAACATGCGTGTCCAAAGGAATGATTAGGTCCGCTGGATTGTACCAGTTCCACAGGCCGCAATCCACAGGAGAATTGTGACGTACCATCCACCTTAAAAACATATGAACACGTTTATTTGCAGATGACTTACTCT
>JAZSMM010000125.1:0-8692 GCA_045535895.1 Treponema sp. | reverse complement strand
TGAGTTCGGGGTCATTGGCCGCGGTGTACTGCTCTTTAAGCTGCAGGCCGTAGGATATCTGGGATGACAGTATTTTGCTGTCATCCCCGCCGCGGACATCCTTACGGTATTCCTTGTAGTAGAAATAATCAAAGGGATTTTTGCTCAAAACAAACTGACAGAATCTTTGCATGAAGCCGTCAAATCCGCAAAAACCCTTACAGAGCTTGAAGACTTGTGGACTCCATTCAAAAAGAAAAAGAAAACCCGTGGTATGGTTGCCATGGAAAAAGGACTCGACCCGCTGGCAGACGCAATGCTTGAGTTGGACGACGTTGCAATCCAAGCAAAAGCTGCTGAATTTGTATGCGAAAACACAGAAACGCCAGAATTATCTGTTGCCAGTGCAGCAGAAGCATTAGCGGGAGCCCAGGACATTCTTGCAGAACGCACTTCTCAGGACAGCGACAACAGAAGCGACATTCGCGGATTTTATATGAGCACAGGTAAAATCGTGGTCAAAGGCATAGGAAGTGATGAAGACGCAAAAACTTCTGTATATCAAATGTACTGGGACTATGAAGAAGCCTTGAACCAAATAAAACCCCACCGTATACTTGCAATCAACAGAGGAGAGCGCGAGGGAAAACTTGAAGTCACATTAAACGTTGATGTGGACGGCGCAATCGACTTGCTCAAACACAAACACACAATCAACAACAAATACCACGCAGAGGCAATAGAAGACGGACTTGTGCGTCTTCTTTCACCTGCTGTCCTTAGGGAAATCAGAGGAGACCAAACAGACCAGGCCGACGACCATGGAATTGGCATATTCAGTGAAAACCTAAAAAACCTGTTGATGCAACAACCCATCAAAGGGACACGTGTCTTGGGCGTGGACCCTGGAATTCGTACTGGAACAAAATGCGCCGCCTTGGATGAAACGGGAAAATTCCTTGGGGACTTTGTTGTCAAGCAAGTTTCTGACCCAGACGGAGCGGCGGCGGCAATTCGCAAAGCAATAATGCAACACAACATTCAACTTGTGGCCGTTGGCAACGGCACTGGGACAAGGGAAGTGCAAGAAATTGTAGCAAAGGTCATAAGCGAAAATTTCCCGGAAGTACTTTACACCGTTGTGGACGAAGACGGGGCTTCCGTTTATTCGGCAAGCGACACAGCCCGTGAAGAATTCCCGGACTTGGACTTGACAATCCGCGGGGCAATTTCCATTGGCCGCCGCCTGCAGGACCCTTTGGCGGAATTAGTAAAAATAGACCCAAAATCAATCGGCGTTGGTTTGTACCAGCACGACGTAAACCAGAAAAAACTTTCCGAAACATTGGACGAAGTTGTCGGTTCTGTCGTGAACAACGTGGGCGTGAACTTGAACACAGCCTCATATTCCCTGCTCAAATATGTCTCAGGAATAAACACCACTTTGGCAAAAAAAATCGTTGCCTATCGTGATTTGCATGGCAAAATCACAAACCGCCAGGAACTCAAAAAAGTGGCAGGAATGGGGGAAAAAACGTTCGAGCAATGTGCCGGATTCCTAAAAATTCCAGAAAGCCCAGACCCTCTTGACAATACTTGGGTTCATCCGGAAAACTATGGAGCAGCACGTGAAGTCCTGCCGCGTGTTCAGCAGAAAAAAGAAGTAAGCGGCACTCTAAAAAAAGAACTTAAAGAAAAATACAACATAGGGGAACAGACCGTTTCCGACATAATAGAAGAATTGCAAAAACCAAACAGAGACCCACGTGACGGATATCCCAAACCAATCATGCAAAAAGGCATTGTTGCCTTTGAAGACTTGAAAGAAGGCATGAAAGTTACAGGGAAAATAAAGAACGTAGTGGATTTTGGTGCTTTTGTTGATTTGGGAATAAAAGAAACCGCTCTTTTGCACATTTCCGAGTTGAGCGACACTTTTGTGTCTGACCCAATGGATATACTGAAAGTTGGCGACATAAAGGAATGCACAATCATAGGCCTTGACACAGACCGCAGAAGAATCAGCCTTTCGCTAAAAACGCATGCCACTTCAAAAGCAAGGCAAGGAGAAGAAAAAAAGAAAGAACCACCGCAAAAAGGCACAAACAACCCCAAAAAAGTTGTTCGTGTGGCAAAACCAGCGAGCTCCCGTCCACAAAAAGATGACGACGGAATGAGCTACAATCCATTTGCGGCGTTGTTGAAAAACAAATGAATTTAACAGCAAAAATATGATATAAAACGCAAATTTATGACAAAGCCTTTAAATGCATCTGGTAGAATAAAACCAATGGAGGTCTATTATATGAAACTTGCTAGAACAATATGTTTCGTCCTTGGTTTTATGTTGATTGGCAACTTCGCCTTTTCACAAGAACAAAAATGGGATTTCAAAAAAGGCGCGCCCTATGATTTTGAAATATCCAACGGCTGGTCAAACCACGACATGTTCAACGTGACATGGCGCAGGAGCAACGTCACCTTCAACAAAGGTAAAATGCAACTTGTCATTGACTTTGACGACAAGGAAAAGCAAATCAGCGGCATTCCTTATTCTGGCGGTGAATTCCGTTCCACAAAATCTTTCAAATATGGTCGCTATGAAGTTTCCATGAAAGCCATGAAAAACGACGGTGTTGTGTCGTCTTTCTTTACTTACACAGGACCTTTTGAAAACCAACCTTGGGATGAAATTGACGTGGAAATTCTTGGAAAAGACACGACAAAAGTTCAGTTCAACTACTTTACAAACGGAGTAGGTGGAAATGAATACATGCACGACCTTGGATTTGACGCATCAAAGGGCTTCCATACTTATGCGTTTGAATGGTACGCAGACGAAATCGTTTGGTTTGTGGACGGAAAAGAAGTTCATTCCGCCAACGTGGACATTCCCACGCACAAGTCAAGGATTTTTATGAACGCATGGTGCGGAATAAACAGAAGCGACATCAATGCATGGCTTAATCCTTTCAACGACAAAAAACTTCCAATTATGGCGGAATACGAATGGATTAAATACACACCGTTCAAAGGCGACAAACCAACCAGGGGCAACAAAAAACCTGACGCACAAAAAGCCTCGGCGGATTTTGCAAAATACAAATCAGAAAACGGCAGTTTCGCCTTGGACAAGTCGTTCACGACAGTAAGCAACAAAGCACTTTCAAAGAACACAATGAACAAAAACAGTTCAAACTGGTACGCTTTGGCTCTGTCTGAATTTGGAGGAGCGGCAACTGTAGCTGTTGAAGATGGAGCTTGCCATTTCACAATCCAAAAACCAGGCAAAGAAGTCCATTCCGTGCAGTTGTTGCAGCATTTAGGCGTTGCTCAAGGATATACCTATAAAATCTCTTTTGAGGCGAAAGCCGCAAAGCCAAGGAACATTGCCGTCAAGTTGGGCGGTGACGACGACAACGGCTGGGCCGTCTATTCAGATCAGTATTCACCAAAACTTACCAGCGAATACCAAAAGTTTGAATATACGTTTACCATGAAAAGAAAAAGCGATGCATCTGCTCGCCTTGAATTCAACATGGGAACAAATGCCAACGATGTTTGGATTAAAAACGTAACCTTGACAGTAGTTGAATAATAAAAAAAAACCGCCGAATCAAAGGCGGTTTTTTTGCCTTTTTTGCCTCTGGTTGTGATATAATCAAAACACCAGAGGCAAAAGATGAATATAGAACAAGCTGTGTTCCATGAAGAGTTTTCCAATCATGAACAAGGCAAATCCCACCTGTCCTATGAGCGGGAAGCAGCTTTTTACCAAAGCATCAAGATGGGCAACACAAAAGAAGCCATGAACCTTTTTATGCCCCTTGACAGCGACGGCATGGGCAAGTTAAGCGAAAACCATCTGCGCAACTTAAAATACCATCTTATCATCACGATTGCTTTTATAACACGTTATTGCATAGAAGGTGGAATGGAAACCGAAGACGCCTACAACCTGAGCGATGTTTTCATCCAAAAACTAGACAAATGCCATACAGAAGACGAAATTCACCAATTGCATGTCTCCGTTGTAAAAGAATATTCCCAACGAATGTACATGATTTTGAAAAGGGCCATGCATTCAAAACCCATAATGCAATGCATGGAATACATTTCCACGCATCTATATACAAAAATAAGCCTTGCCGATTTGTCCGAGCTTGTTAATCTTAGTTCGGAATATCTTTCAAAGTTGTTCCATTCAGAAGTAGGAATGACAATATCAAAATACATCACCGCAAAAAAAATAGAGGCAGCGGAAAAAATGTTGCGCTACTCCGAGTTTTCTTGCGGAGAAATAGCAAACTACCTTTGTTTTAGCTCCGAAAGCCACTTTATCTCTGTATTCAAAAAGCACAACAACACAACCCCAAAAGAATACAAAGAGCAGAATTTCCGTTCTCGCAAGTAAAATGCTTACGGTAAATCCATGTCGGAAATTGTCTGGCTGTATTCCCCCGAAGAAGAAACGCTGTGTTTTTCCACCGAAAGTGTTCTGTTGGCTTCATCCAACACAAGAAAAAACCAACTGGAATCTTCTTCTGAGTTTTCGACAAAACTTTGGCAACATAATTCAAAAAAACTTCCGTAATCAAAGAAACCGCCGGGATGATAATGCCCCGAAAAAATCATGTCCACATCGTTTTTGTCGAATATGTCTATAAGGGTGGCACGTTCCCTGTCGTCCGACAGTTTGAAGAACATTATCAAATTCATGTCGGTGTAAACAGGATAATGGGAAAAAACAACTTTTGGGTTGGGGTCTTCGTTCATGGATTCCCTTAGTTCCTCCAATTGTCTTGTCCCCAAAATACCGCTGGCGGTATCCAAAACATACCAGCTTCTAGGATATTTTTTGTCACCAACCATACTTATTGTTTCAAATTTGTAGAACGTGGCACCTTCAGCGGCGTTGAAATTCAACTTCGTCCATTCCTCGTAGCCGTCGTTGTAAAGGTCGTGGTTTCCCAAGACAACATAAATGGGTGGCACAGGAAATTCCGAGCCAAGGTGGGTTTTTAATCTTTGGACGAATTGTTCGGCTTCTTCAAAATTTTCAGAGTCCCCGGAATCCACAACATCACCAAGGAAAACTATAAAGTCCAGTTTTCGGTTTTCAAGGCTGGCAAAAAATTCCTCCTGTGCCTTTGGTTTTTCCTTCCCAAAGTGCAAATCCGTGACAATCATAAAATCAATCGGATTGGAAACAACCACTGGAGTTTGAATCTGTTCCAAATCTGCCGAACGCTTGTCGGGACTTGGGTCTCTAAAAAAAAGCCGTTGCAAGTCATATTTGCAGGATGCAAACATAAAGGCTACAAAAATAACAAATACCAACGGACGTAACGCCAAAAAAAACGATTTCAAAATTTTCATGTTTTCCTCATTAAAATTTATAAGCTACAAAAACCTTCCCTTGAAAGCCGCTCATCGTGCCGGAAAGCGTTGCCTGGTCTGCGTACATTACTTCCAATAATGTTCCCACCACAAATTTAGAGGCAACATCACAGGAATAACCAAGCTGCCACCATGTGTTAAGGAACCCACGGAAATAAAGCAAATCAAACGATGCAAGCCTAAAAAAAACTTCATGCCTATCTAAGAATCTTTTTGTAAGCAAGATTTCTGAAACGGGGAAAGCTTCATCCAATCGTAAAGTACCGTTTCCCAGACGCTGATTTGTCTGCTTTAAATTCAAACCCAAAGAAAATTTTATCTTGAACGGGTTTTCCTTGTTTTTTCCGGTGAAAACCGTGGACACTATAAACATGTTGTTCCAAACAAACAAATCAGGGTTGGTGTCGGTGACAAAAGAACGTGAAACATGAGTTAAATATCCCAGGCTTAAAGTGAAAACCGATTCTATAATTGGTTGCACCTTTACTCCTATACTTGAGTCCACACCAAACTTATCTGCACAAACAGCGGCAAAAAAACCGGCCTTTGGATTCCCTTCCCTTACGCCCAATGTTCCTTCAAGGGGAACTCCAGTGGGCACAGACTCCTTTGAAGAAAAACCAAAGTCCGCAAAAACACCCTCCCCCCAATATTGGAGCGAAAAAAGCGAACTGGTATTTATTGCAAAAAGAAGAAACATAATGAACACAAAAGAACAATGGCAAAATGTCTTTGGCTTTTTGTTCATACCGTCTTGTTTGTTGTCTTTCATATCAAAGAAACAATTATACACTTAACAAAGTAAAGTATTGGTAAATTATATTTCAATTTCACCTGTATAAACAAGTTCGGCAGCTCCAGTCAAGTAAACGGTGTCGCCTGTATAACGGACAATCAGCTCCCCGCCACGAACTTTCACCGTGATGTCTTCGTCTAGCGGACAGAATCCGTTGAGCACAGCCGCAATGGCAGCGGCACAAGCACCTGTTCCACAAGCCGGAGTTTCGCCATTCCCACGTTCCCACACGCGCATTTTAAGACTGTTCCTTCCGACCACACGAACAAATTCCGTGTTCACCCGCTTTGGGAAAACAGAATGATTCTCAAACAACGGACCAACTGCAGCCACATCAATTTTGTCGACAAAACTGCTGAATACGACGCAATGGGGAGTTCCAACTGAAACAAGAGTTGCACTGTAATCCGTTCCGTCCACGGTAACAGGTGCATTGACAACAGCTTTAACCGGAAGTTTTCCGCTGGCTATGTTTGACTCGCAGGCAACCGCCTCTGGAATCGATTCGTTGCTTCCAATGACAACAAGTCCGTCTGGCCTTCCAGAAACAGTTTTTGCTTCCAGTGTAGAAGGCAGTTCTTCTGGTTCAAAGACAGGCTGTCCCATGTCAACCCGAACGGAAGAAACCTTGCCGCTCTGTTTGTAAGCCACAAGTTTTTTCACGCCAGAAGCCGTTTCTATCGTAATTTCCACCGTATGTCCAGAAGCGGCACGGTCTGCAATTCCGTTTATATTGTTGTCATACAAATATTTTGCAACACACCGAATCGCATTTCCTGCCATCATTCCTTGCGAACCGTCCCTATTGTAAAAACGCATTCCAGCATCTGCAACTTCAGATTTAGTGATTAGAACAAGGGAATCCGCACCAATTCCTTTGCGGCGATCGCAAAGACGTACGCTTAATCCCGCAGGATTCATTATGTCCTGCTCTATTGCATTGAACAGGATAAAATCGTTTCCTGTGCTTTGCATCTTTGCAAAAGAAAGTCTTGTACGCCCCTCGCTCATTCTGTTTATATCCACAAGTTCCAAACTTTCTGGCGAATAGCGGCTTTGCAAGCAATTTGCTATTGCGTTTGCTGTGTCAATAGAGGTAAGACAAGGAATGTCACGTTCTACTGTTTTGCGGCGCAATTTTACGCTGTCATAAGTTGGAATACGACCTTTTGCAGAAGTTGAAATTACGTAGTCTATGTCGCCGGTGTCAAGCAAGGTCAAAATATTGTCTTCTGGATTTTCGTGGATTTTGTTTACAACTTGAACTTCCATCCCAAAGTCATTGATTACTTTTGCAGTTCCTTCCGTGGCGTACAATTTGAACCCCAAATCATAGAACTTACGGGCAGTGTCCACAATTTCAAACTGGTCTGTTTTACGAACAGTAATCAGAACACCACCGCCTGTCTTTTTCATTTTGTAGCCTGCGGCAATCAAGCCTTTGTAAAGAGCTTCGTCCAATGTGCGGGCAAGACCCAAAACTTCACCAGTGGATTTCATCTCAGGACCAAGATGTGTGTCCACGTCTATCAGTTTTTCAAAGCTGAACACAGGAACTTTTACCGCAAAATACGGCGGAATACGATACAGACCTGTTCCGTAGCCCATTTCACTTAGAGGCTCTCCCAACATTGCTCGTACGGCAAGTTCCACCATTGGAACACCGGTAACCTTGCTGATGTATGGAATTGTGCGGCTAGAACGCGGGTTCACTTCGATAATGTAAAGTTCGTTGTCATAAATCAAATACTGAATGTTTACCAACCCTTTTGTTCCAAGGGCAAGGGCAAGTTCCCGTGACTGGTTTATGATTTTTTCTGTAAGAATGTCGTTCAAATTCCATGCAGGATAGACTGCGATGCTGTCTCCAGAATGAATCCCGGTGCGCTCCACGTGCTCCATAATTCCAGGAATCAAAATATCGTTGCCGTCGCAGATTGCATCCACTTCAATTTCAATTCCCATCAAATATTTGTCTATGAGGACGGGGTTTTCAATGTTCTGCGACAAGATAATCTGCATATATTCACGAATGTCGGCTTCTGTAAATGCGATTATCATGTTCTGTCCGCCAAGAACATAGGACGGCCGCAACAACACAGGATAAGTCAACTTTTCTGCGGCTTCGATTGCTTCTTCCATTGTAAGGACGGAATAACCTTTTGGACGTTTAATTTGCAAGCGTTCCAGCAAGTCGTCAAAGCGTTCACGGTCTTCTGCCATGTCAATGGAATCCGCACTTGTTCCCAAAATCCTAATTCCCTGGCTGTGCAAGAACTTGGTCAGTTTTATGGCCGTTTGTCCACCAAATGCCACAACGACACCTAAAGGTCGTTCCGTGCGGACAATGCTCATTACATCTTCCGGGGTGAGCGGTTCAAAATACAACCGGTCGGCAGTGTCAAAGTCCGTGGAAACGGTTTCCGGGTTGTTGTTTACGATTGCGACTTCATAGCCCAATTTTTTCAAATTCCATACACACTGAACTGAAGCATAGTCAAACTCAATACCCTGTCC
>JAZSMM010000049.1:0-1976 GCA_045535895.1 Treponema sp. | reverse complement strand
GACCCTGTAAAGGCCTTTTGAAAATTGCCCGGCAGCACCTGCCTCCCTCCTGAAGCAATGGGACAAACCACAGTACATCAGCGGCAGTTTGTCCTTTGCAAGGATTTCCCCTGAATGATAGCCCCCCAAAGTTATTTCCGCTGTAGCGACAAGGCACGAGGCTTCACCTTCAAGCGAATATACGTTTGATTCATTTCCCCTAGGATTGAACCCGATTCCTTGAAGAATCTCTTCGCGTGCGACATCCGGGGTTATAAAAGGAGTGAACCCATGTTTTCGCAGTATATTCATGGCGTACATTACCAAAGCCTGCTCTAAGAAAACCGCTTCGTTCTTTAAATAATAGAACTTGTTGCCGGAAACCTTTGTGGCGGCATCAAAATCAACCAAATCCAATTTTTGCGCTAATTCAACATGGTCTTTGGGAGTGAAAGAAAATTTTCTTGGTGTTCCTACACGTTTGACTTCCAAGTTCTCTGTGTCAAGAGAACCTACAGGAGCGTCGGGATGAGCCATGTTGGGGATTTTCCGCCCTTCCTCGTCAAGTTGTGCTTCCGTTTCTGACAGCCGTTTTTCGCAGTCGGCAATTTGTTCTTTTATGTTTTTCCCTTCCTCTATAAGGACGGTTCGTTTCTCGTTGTCCAACTTTCCCTTCATTGCTTTTGCGTTTTCGTTGCGCTTTTGTTGCAGGGCTTGAACTTCCGTTACAAGTGCGGTGCGTTTGTCAAAAAGTTGGACCACCAAATCTGCGTTTGCGTTCATATTGCGGTTTGTGATGTTCTTTTTAACCGCATCCAAATTTTCCTTGATGAATCTGTAATCTAACATAATATCCTATAATAACGGTGCAATGGCTTTTGTTCAAGGTGAAAACGTCAAAGGAGCAAAATGAAAAGACGTGGTTTTCATAATATCCCGACTCCTGCACCAAGGCTCTTTAAATCCACGATGCTGGAGATTAGACGAAACAAAAGTTTTCTAAGTTGATTTTCCGCCTCTTTTGAAAGGGGCATGGTACGTGCCGTTTTGCCGGTGTCAATGGCGGCGGCGGAAAGATATTCCATTGCTTCTTTGCATATGAACATACATTCCATGGATTCGTCATGGCATTGGCTGCACACAAAGGCATTTTCTTTTTCCAAAAACCAAGCCTTTGTGCCTGCAATGGATTCGCCGCATTCTCCGCAGCAAGAAAAATCCGGTCTTTCGCCCATGACTTCAAGATAACGCCACAAGAACCTGACGAGTCCTTTTTTGCATTCGTCTTCTTCAGATAATTCAAGCCCGTCCAAAAAACCGCACATCAAAACCCATGTTCTTTTGTTTTCCCCTGCCGCTTTTGTTTTAATTATCAACTCCGTCACCAAGGATGCCGCCATGTTTTTGTACAGGTTTTCTCTTAGGCTTGGATGAAAATTCAAAGGCTCAAAGTCCGTTATTTTGTTGCTGCTGCGACTTTGGTCGCTATAAAGCCATATCTTGCCAGAATGCCAAGGCGACACCATGGAACGCAATCTGCTTTTTCTTCCGCCGTATAACATTGCTTCAAAGACGCCCCTTTCAGGGCTCAACATTGTTGCAATCCTATTGTCTTCTCCCGCTTGTCTTGTTGTAAGAACCAATGCTTGTTCCAATGAATGTCTCGCCATGATATTATTTTAGCTTCTTTGGGCAACTATCGCAATCATCTTGTACATCCTTTCCAAATTCGTTACTATTATTCCATATTTTCAGTATCATTTCTCGCCTTGTTTGGCGGCTATAGGAGTTTTTTATGAAAGCTGTGTCTGCATTGCAAAAAGCACGTTATGCTTACAAACCAAAATTGCCTGCTGTTCTTGCAAACAACGAACCAAGCAATGTCGTTATTGAATTCGGCAAGCCAACTACTGCCGTTGCTGATCAAAGTGAACTTGAGTCACTTTTTAAGAACACTTATGGAAAACCCGAAGCTGTTTTTAAGCAAGGAAACAATC
>JAZSMM010000275.1:0-9043 GCA_045535895.1 Treponema sp. | reverse complement strand
ATCGTCAATTTTATTCCAAAGCCAATCAGGAACAATATAATCTGGTTTACCTGAACTCCACTCTTCAAAATGAATCGGAATACGAACAATTTCCACACCAAGACTTTTTATGTCTTCAAAATCAGATTTGCCATAATATGTGGAAGTAGCATTTGAAACACCAAAAGGCTCCAACCAACCGGATAAATTCAATCCTTTTGTAAATGGCATTGTGACATTCACTTTAGGAACATTTAGTTTTTTCTCTAAATCATCGTATGCAAAAACGTCCATACTTGTAATTCCTATCAATAAAACAAATATAAACACAGAAAATTTATTCATAGGAATTATTTTATCATACAGAAATGCAAAAAGGAAGTAAAATTCCCACAAACGATTTTTAACTTTTTACAACACAAATTAAACGGTGATTTTTGGGCCCACCTGGACTTGAACCAGGGACCGACGGATTATGAGTCCGCAGCTCTAACCAACTGAGCTATAGGCCCTAACAAAATCATATTAACATAAACTGTGATTAATATCAAGCACGCCGCATCAACAACGAAAGGCGGTTGTTTGGATTGCTCTCTGGGAAAGAAATGACTTCAAAGCTGCCTTCTTTCCAGTTACTCCCATATTCACCGTGAAAAGCCCTGGTCTCTCTGTAATCCAACCAGAGTAAAAGAGCAACTATACATAAAGTCATTACAACCAAAACAGCCAGAACATATTTCCACAGTTTCATGTTAGAAACTATATCATAAATGTCGAGGTTGTTCCACCTGCGGACATTTTTTTAGCGTTTTTTTATTTGTTTTTATGCACAATATGATATAATCGTAAATGTAAACTTAATAAACTATGTCCACCAAGGAGTTTTTTATGAACAAGGTTTTTGTTGTTTTCCTTATTCTTTTTATGACGGTTTCCACATCGTTCTTTTTCGGGCAAACCAACACAACGGAAACACCCATGACAAAAGAAAAAATAAAAGAAGATTTCATTCAGCTTGGCAACGATTTGCTTACAGGAGCAAGCGAAGCCGGGAACAACATAAGCGAATGGATAAAAGAACAAACCAACAAGTTGCAAGGCAGCACAACGAATCTGTCTTGTCCCCAATCCAAAGTTGGAATTGTTATGGATGTAAACAAAAACAACAACACTATAACCGTTGTCACCACCGAAGGCAAATCCATGACATTCGGCACAAACGAAAACACGGTGATTTTAATACAAGATGCCACCACAGGCCTGCAAACACCTTTTGTCAACGGCAAAGAAGCCAAATTCAAAAACATAAAAAAGGGAGATTGGATTCAGTTTTCATACAACCTTGCAGATTTAGTCAAGACAATTCTTCCGGACTCTTCTGTAGAAACAATCACAGCTATAAACATTGACGTTCTTCGTTAAAAGTGCCTCAACGAAATGGCCTCTACAGGGCATATTTCATGGCAGCAGTAGCAGTGCAGGCAGTTCTTGCGTTGTATTTCGACATATTTTTGCGTCCTATTGTCTTTTTCATCAATATTTGAAAATTTTAGAATCTTTGCAGGACAAATTTCTATACATCGTCCGCATCGAACGCATTTTTTTTTGTCAAAATATGGCTTTCGGACAAAAATTAACTCTGCCAAGGAATTCACAAAAGAAGGAAGCATTCTCCCCAGTGTTTTTGCCGCTGCATTTTCGTGGACAGCTTTAAAACTTTGGCAACGTATCTCCTGCGCTGTGCATCCAAAAAGTTGTATGTCTTCTGGCGACACAAGCCAATGTTTACGTTCCAATGCGTCAAGCAAATTTGGCACTTCGTGCGGGTCATACCCTGCGGCGGCGGCACAAATCCAGTCCAACGCAAGAATGTTACGGGAAGAAGCAAGAAACCCCATGTGAATTGGTCTGCCATTTCCAGGCCCGCCCGGCCCGTCCATGCCAACAATCGCATCCATTATTGCATACTGCGGCTTGGCAGCAAGGTTTAAGTCCGTAAGATATGTCGCAAAGTCCCGTTTGTTTGAAAACCTGTAATGTTGCTGCGCTTTTTTAAGGCCCACAACCAAGCCAAACAAATTCTTCATAGCACCTGTGTAACACATCAATTGGTGGCTTTTTAACTTTGAAATAGAAACCAATACATCCGCTTTCGCAAATGCACTTGTAAAAGACAGCGTTTGGGACAAACGGGCTTGCGGACAATGCACATTGACTTCTCCGTCAAAATCCACCCATTCTCCGCCGTTGCTAACCACTTGCTCATAAATCCCTGTTGTTTTTGCGGCTAAAGTAGAATTTGCTACGGCCGGCGACTCTCCTACAAACACGTGCGACGCACCGGCTTCTACAAAAGATTTTACTGCCGCTCCAACAACCACAGGATGCGTACAAACAGCGGCTTCTGGTTTCTTTGGTAAAAGAATGTTCGGTTTTAAAAGTACATTTTTACCTTTCACATCTGGCGGGGGAGCCAATTCAAACAATTTTTTAATCGCAATGTGAACTTGAGCAAAATCATATTCGCTACATTTTTGTGCAGCAACAAACTTTTCCACAAAAAACCTCTATGTACAACAAGCATAAAAAAAGGAAGCCGCATAAAACAATACGACTTCCTTGGTAGTCAAGCAAAAAACAATTACTTGTCAGCCATCAACAATGTCTTGGAATCAAGACGTAAAGATAAAGTTCGTGGAGTTTCATCACGCAACTTTAATGCATTGATTTCGATTATATCTGTTTTTGGTTCAAGATGAACCACGCAATCAAACAATGACTGCAAATCAGGTGCAAGCGTAGAATCCAAGTCACTTCCGTCGCAGGTTGCACTGAACCATACAACTATACCATTTTCCTTTGCAAAATCAGAAACAGCTTTTATGCAATCCACCGTAACCTTGGAAAGATTAACACCATCAATTACAAGACAATCCGCATGGATTCCACCTTCACCAAGAGCCTTCATTGTCTTCACAACTTGTGGCAAGGCAACAGCATCCTGATTGAAATTAAGTATAACCCGTTTACGAACTAAATCCTCAATCAAGTCAGAGATATTGTTGATGTTCTTTTTCTTGGCAATCTCCGCAAAAATATCTTGATACCAAGAAATAACATTGGAAGAATGTTGGTCAAAAGAAACATGGACAACTTGTTTGTCTTTAAGCAAAGTATCCACACCAAACTGAACAAGCACAGAAGTTTTACCCAATCCTTTCTTTGACGTAAGAAGTCCAAGCTCTCCTGCTTTAAGACCGCCGTTTGTTGCCTTTTCAAAGCTACGCACAGGGCTGCGTTCAAAAAGTTCTTCTTTAATCATGGTTCCTCCTTATTTATTCTGCTCTTTCTTGCGTTTTTCCTCATACTCTTTTACAAGAGTCTCTGCAATGCTGTTTGGAACTTTTCCGTATTTTTCAAATTCCATGGAGAATTCAGCCTTTCCTTGCGTCAAGGAACGTAGAACTGTGGAAAATCCGAACATTTCGCTAAGAGGAACTTCGGCATCAACACGAGAGAAAGTACCGTCTTCTGTGGAAGAAACGATAATTCCCCGGCGTTGGTTAATGACAGCAAAAATGTTTCCTTGAAATTCTGTAGGACCTTCTATAGAAACCTTCATAATAGGTTCAAGGATGACAGGTTTTGCTTTAGAATATGCTTCACGGAACGCACCTTGAGCCGCAACCTGGAACGCAATGTCAGAAGAGTCAACAGGGTGTGATTGTCCGTCATTAATCGTACACCTAACTCCGACAATGGGGAACCCAATAAGAGAACCCTTTGTCATGGATGCACGGAACCCTTTGTCACAAGAAGGAATATATTCATTTGGAATTGTACCACCCTTGATTGAGTCCACAAATTCGTAATCCTTGTCTTCCAAAGGCTCCATAAAACCGGCTACACGACCATACTGACCTGAACCACCTGTCTGCTTTTTGTGCGTGTAGTTGAATTCCGCCCTTTGTGTGATAGATTCACGATAGGCAACCTGCGGCATACCTGTTTCTACTTCACATTTGTATTCACGACGCATACGCTCAATATAAACGTCAAGATGAAGTTCTCCCATTCCTTTTATAATCGTCTGGTTTGATTCCGGGTCAACATAAGTTTGGAAAGTAGGATCTTCTTTTGTAAAACGATTAAGAGCCTTTGCCATTTGATCGGCAGATTTTTTGTCTTTAGGCGTGATAGCCAAAGAAATAACAGGTTCAGGAACATACATACTGGTCATGGCATAGTTCAAACCGCTACTACAGAATGTATCTCCAGAAGCACAGTCAATACCAAACAAAGCTACAATGTCACCGGGAACACCTTCGTTAATGTCTTCCATGCTGGCGGAATTCATTCGCACAAGGCGACCAACCTTGAATTTCTTGCGAGAACGTGTATTGTACAGTTCTTCTCCTTTTTTCAGGCAACCTTGATAAACACGAACATATGTAAGCTGTCCATACTGGCCGTCTTCCAACTTAAAGCCCAACGCAACACAAGGTTTGTTCTCATCGCAGGAAAGTTCAACCTGTTCCTCGTTCTTGTCCAAGTCAAGGGCAAAGTTCTTCACTTCTGAAGGATCTGGCAAATAACTTACAACACCATCCAACAAAGGCTGGATTCCTTTGTTTTTGTATGCCGAACCACAGAAAACAGGAACAAACTGCTCTGCAAGAGTTCCCTTGCGAACAGCTGTGCGAATCATGTCTTCTGTCACAGACTCTTCAAGCATAGCTTCCATCAATTCGTCGCTGAACATAGAAGCCGCATCCAACAATTCTTCCCGATATTTGTTGGCTTCATCAACAAGATGGGCAGGAATTTCCGCAACACGGATTTCTGTTCCGCTGTCACCTTCAAAGTACAAAGCCTTCATTGCCACTAAATCGACAACACCTTCCAACTTGTCTTCAAGCCCAATCGGGATTTGCATCATATACGCATTCAATCCCAATTTTTCTCTAAGCTGCATTCTTACTTTGAATGGATTTGCACCTGTTCGGTCACATTTGTTTACAAATGCAATACGGGGTACGTGATATCGTTTTAACTGACGGTCAACAGTAATAGACTGAGACTGAACACCACCAACAGAACAAAGAACAAGAATAGCTCCATCAAGAACACGTAATGATCGTTCTACTTCAACAGTAAAGTCAACGTGACCGGGAGTATCAATAACGTTAATTGTGTACTCTTTCCAGTGTACTTGTGTAGATGCAGATTGAATTGTGATTCCTCGTTCACGTTCCAATTCCATGTTATCCATAACAGCGCCTACGCCGTCTTTTCCGCGTACTTCATGGATAGCATGAATCTTATCGCAATAAAAAAGAATGCGTTCAGACAAGGTTGTTTTACCGGAGTCAATGTGTGCGCTGATACCGATATTTCTCATTTTAGAAATATCATAAGCCATACTGTTTGTACCTCTCAAAAAAAATATATCTTTTGCAACCAAATGCAATGATTTCAAAACAAAATCAGTTCTTGTCAATATACCGAAAAGAACAAATAGTTTCAAGTACTAAAAGAATTTATCTGAAAATAATCATTGATTTATTGTGATTTTAGACCTATAATTTTTATCTTATAAGAGTAATTTCTTTAGAAAAAGCTATATTTTCTAAGTTTTCTTCGTGGCCCTTCAATGCTGCAAAGGGTAAAAATATTTTTGCTCGTTCTTGAAGGTTCATTTGAGGTCGAAGTCTTTTTTCTGGTGGCCATTGGATTTCTAAAATGTCTTGATATTTATTATTTTCTCGAGATTTTCCAACTTCTGAAGATTTTTCCATAAAATATTAGCCTTTTAAGCTTTATGCCCTCCAATTTGACAATTTCTATCCATCATCGTAGCACCTTCTTGTAAATTTGTTCCCTTTAACAAAGCATTTTTCCCAAAGCGATTTTTGATTTCTAACATTGTATTTTGCAAATTACCCTCTTTTTGGATTTGTTCTACATCATCAAAAAGTCCGATTTCTTCAAAATCAGAATAAATCACGTTATTTGCAGAAATGTTTATTTTCCGAATAAGAAACCTTGGTTCTGCAATTTTTTCGTAAAGAGAGACAACTGATTCTACTATTTTGCTAGGAAGCGAGGTATGACAAGAAAATTTCACAGTTCCGTGGGAAGGTTTAGGCATTTGTCGACCGTAAAAATCAGTTACAATCTCAAAATTCTGAACATTTTTTGCAATTACAGTACTTTCACAATCATAACAAATAACCAAAGTCATGGACTCTGCCCTTGCTGACTTTTCCCACATTCCTGCAAGAAGATTTTCTGTCATTTCCCGAACAATGATTTTTGCCTTTTCAAAACTATATGGTTCGTGCAAAACTTGACCACAACCCATCCCCTTTTGTTTTGATTTGTAATTTTTTATCTCTTTCATACCAACAGGTTCATAGCCCCAAGCGTGATCAATCAAAATCTCTGCATCAATTCCAAAAATCGAATAAAGCAAATTTTCATTGACTAAAGAACATCTAGCAATATCCCCCATAGTGAAAATAAATTTTTTTTCAAGTCGATTGGCAATTCCTTTTCCAATTCGCCAAAAATCAGTTATTGGTTTATGATTCCATAATTTTTGTCGATAGGAAAATTCATCAAGTTCTGCAATCCGAACTCCATATTCATCCCCGGGAATGTGTTTTGCCACAATATCCATAGCAATTTTTGCTAAATATAGATTTGGAGCGATTCCAGCAGTGGCAGTAATTCCAGTTTCTGTAAAAATTTCTAATATCACTTTCCGTAAAAGTTCCTTTGGAGAAAGTTTATACATAGACAAATAAGTTGTTACATCAATAAAAACTTCGTCAATAGAATAAACGTGAATATCATCTTTGCTAAAATATCTAAGATAAATTTCATAGATTCGGCCAGAATATTGTATGTATAAGGCCATTCTTGGAACGGCGACAATATGTTCTAGAGATTTTCCAGTTTTCATTTTGATTTCACGAGCTTTTTGCTCCACTTCAAAAAGTCGGCTTCTACCACTTAATCCATATTTTTTCATTGGCGGCGTGATGGCAAGGCAAATTGTTTTACTGGAGCGAGAATCATCTGCCACTACAAGATTTGTAGTAAGAGGATCTAAACCTCGTTCTCGACATTCTACAGAAGCGTAAAAAGATTTTAAGTCAATTGCAAAATATGTTTTCATAAGTAAAAATCCAAACATTTGTATAGTGCATACTATAACATATAAACTATAATTTTGTATAGGTTGTTTTTAATTTTTTCTTGAATATTTAGTTGGAAAAATAACCAGTCTTTTATTACTTTTGAAATAGATAGTTTTCAAGTTTTTGGAAATTATTTTATAATTTTATCAATTAGTACATAGTACGGGAGAGTTTTATGCCATACGAAAAAAAGCAACTGCCAATTAACGCAATTTGTTTTGTGGGAGTTTTGATTTTATTTTTAATTTTAAAATCAATAGAGATTTTTTTGCCAACTTGGAATATTCCAATAACCATCGTAAAGGGAATCGCTTCCTCTATCCCTTTTGGATTGGCTGTTTTTGCCACCACAAAACGCTCTGATTTCTTTAATACTGGATTTTCTGTAGTTTTGTTTGCTTATTTAATCGGGGATATTTTTATTCGCATCAATTTTGTGGCTGGTGTAGTGGCTTTTTTAATTGCGAATCTGTTAATGTCTGGAATATTTTTGCGAATTGGGAAATTTTCTAAATTGCAGTTAATATTATATTTGTTAGCTTTGGTCGTATGTCTTGTAATTTTGATTGTTTTTAAAGATGCTCTTGGAAGTGTATTTTATCCAGTTTTGGTTTATACCTTTGTGGTTTTATTTATGATGATTTCATCCTTGGGAATGCCACCAATGGTAAGAATCGGAGCAATTCTCTTTTTCATTTCTGATTTGTTATTGGGTGTAGGACTTACAGAATTTGGAAATCAAATTATTTCCTTTATTTCTTTGGGACTTTATTACATCGCAATTTGTACCTTGGCAAATGTGGTTTATCGAAGAAGTCTATGAAAAAAAAGATGCCAAGGATTTAATATCACCTGACACCTATTGTTTAGTCCCAAGAAGCTCTACCGTCTCCAGAAATTGGAATTGCCTCTCCTAGATAAGTTGGTTTTGCATTAAACGCCACAAGAAAAAAGGATTTTACACGAGCTAAAAATTCTCTAATATTCCAACTAATATGAGTTTCCTTAGAAAAAGGTGATATTTCGGGAGCAACGTAACCAACAGCATTTAATCCAAGTTTTCTGGCAATATAAATAGCTCTTGGCAAATGAAACTCTTGTGAAACAACAATCACATCATCCATTAAAAAAACATCCCGAGCCCGATACATACTTTCGTAAGTTGAAAATCCTGCGTGATCTAGAAAAATATCTTGGTCATCAATGTGATGCATAAGTTTTATATAGTTTTTCATGGAGTTCACTTCATCATAGTTTTTTCTGCCATGGTCGCCAGAAATTATTACTTTTTCAGCTTTACCTCTGTGGTATAAATCTAAAGCCGCCTCTACCCTATCCCGGGCCACAAAGGAAATTGTTCCAGAAGTGCTAACACCAGCTCCTAAAATCATAGTTGCTTGTGCAGCTGGAACATCTTCAACTTCAGAAAAAATGTAATCTTTGGAAAAAGAAATCATATAAATATTGATTCCCAATGCAAAAAGAAAACAAAGGCTGCAAAAAATTAAACTAAAAACCAAAAGTGCTGTAATGATTTTTTTTAACTTTTTCATAAAGAAATTTTCCCTTGGGATTTTAGATTTTTACTTTCTTCTCAAAAGATGTTTGAATATCTTTCCGTCTTTTTTGCTTTTTTCTTCCATTGATTTTTGCTCAGAATAGGCCTGAATAGATTGATTTTCACCAGAAACTAACAAAATCATATCTGGTTCCAAAACCATGGAAGGCATGGAAACATTTTGTATTTCCATATCTTCATTTTTTCTATAGCCAATAACATTTATTCCATAACTTTGACGCAAAAGACTTTCCATCAAAGTTTTTCCTTCTAAATCTTTTCGCACCTTTACTTCTGCAAT